>NZ_JAXCHU010000007.1:0-267750 GCF_035984695.1 Glaciihabitans sp. GrIS 2.15 | reverse complement strand
GACTCTAGACAAGCTCTATTTTCTCTGATCAGGAAGGCATTCTCGGTTTAACGCGCCGCTAGACACCCAGCCCGATCGGTGGATCGAGGCTTAGCCCTCACAACGCCAACCTGCGTCTCGCAAAACGCACCCAAAAAGATTACGCGGCATCGCTGAGCTGCCAGCGACTGGTCGGGGAAAGTAGGACATCGTCGACGTAACGGCGCCCCTGACTGAGATCTCTCACTCCATCTTCATCCCGTGGGTAACGGGGCCAGATCCGTTGGAAACATGTGGTGTCGGGGCCGATCTGGGCGACCGCGCAAGGAAGTCCAGCGATGTTGAACGCTTTAGTCGCGCTCGTTGCGGTGCTTGAGCGACGTCCGCTATGTTGACGAGCAGCAGCATTGTGCACGTGTTAGCGCGCAGGTGATCTGCCAGGTCTGGCGTATCGAACGTCCATCCGGACCCGTTTTCGTGAGCTGGGATGGGGACGATGTGCCTGCCGGAGCGTTCTATCGTCGCGAGGAAGGGCGGATAGGCGGGCATCTGAACTGCGATGCCGTCGCCGGCTGCGGTGGAGTGCTCGTTCATGACTTGCAACACCTGCATGAGGTCGGTGTAGACGGGGGTTCGTTCGGGGCGGGGCGTCCAGTCCTGTCGGTTCAATGTGTTTTCGAATGCGCGGATGACCGGGTCTCCTTCTGGCCGGAAGGGGTAGCCAAAGTCTTCTGCTGCCACCGTCTTGCTGAGTGCGTTGACCACGTGGTCCGGTACTTCGAAATCCATGTCGGCGACCAAGGCTGGGATTGTGTCTGCGCTGACTGCTCCCTATTTGACGCCAAATCCGTTCCGGAGCCGAGTTTCGTCGATCTCGGCGAACGGGTGGGGGCTCATCGGGCGAGGACCAGGTCGCCGCGGCTGACCGCGTGGATGACGTCACGCATCTGTTCCGTTTGACCGTAGTGCCGGGCGAGTTCCTCGTAGACATGCTGGAGCGCCGCGCCGGTGTTCAGGGTTCGGGGCGGTCCGTCGCACTCAGCCGGTGGTTCGCTTGCGAGTGGGGACTCGGGATCGGCGGCCATGACGTCGATGCGGAAGCGGCCTCGGATCATCTCAGCTCGCGCAAGCAAGGGTTGCACCCTTCCTGTGGCGAGAAACTCCGCGTCGAGGTCTTGCTCGATGTGACGTCCAGCGACGAAACCGCGCACCCAAGCCTCTACGACGCCGAGACGGTGGGCGAGTAGCGCGAATGGGCTGTTGTGTCTGATGATTTCGAGGTCGATCCGGTGAATTTGGAAGAGGTCCGTCGTTTGCGCGAGGTGGTGTATTCGGCGGTGCATGCCGCAATGGAGCACGAGCCAATCGCGGCTGACCAGATAGAGCTTCTGAACCGGTACGCATCTTCGCCGGCCGATCCCGCGGCGCTCGTCGCACCTGGTGCGGTAGGGACGAATGTGGAAACCGTGTCAAAGCCGCCGCTTATCGCGCTCGACTGCGCGGGGAGGAGCCGACGCCAGCTTTTGGGCTGTCGCCGGCGCTGCTGATCCGCTGAACTGCCGAGGTTGTCAGCGCCTGCGGCGTGTGTATACCTTGATTAGGAGCGCGACTGACGCGGCGACGATTAGGACACCTAGAATCGGGCTCATGTCTTTTGACAGGCTCTGCGCCCCGTCGTCCCGAAGCAGCCAGATCGCCAACGGTGTGGCGTAAAGCACACCGAGCAGCCCGGCCCACCAGCGCAGCGGCTTGACGCGGGCATCGACGAGGGTGCCGATGACCAGGACGGCGACGGGAACGATTGCCAGCATCGCAAATTCACCCAGGACCATTGCAGGGACTGCCCACGCTGCGATGTGCAGGTAGATCGGCGCGCGGCGGGTTGCGCGTTTGGTGGGGGTAGTGATGGTGTTGGACATGTTCTTCTCCGATGGCTGTAGTGGTGGATGACGTTTTGTGCGTTGGATCAGTGGATGCTGGGTTGTGCGTCTTTGATGCCGATTTGGGCAACGGTGGCGGCGATGATTGCGAAGGCCGCAGCGCCGAGGAAGAGCCAGGAGAATCCGGACGTGAGGGCGTCGGCGATTGGCACGTTGGCTGATTCAAGGGCTTCAGCGCGTGCGGTTGCGATCGTTGCGAGCACGGCGAGTCCTAGTGCGCCACCGATTTGCTGGCTGGTGTTGACGAGGCCACCGGCGAGGCCGGCTTCCCCTCCATCGACGCCGTCGACGGAAAGCTGGGTACCGGTGACGAAGGCGCCGCCCAGGCCGATTCCGATGAGGATGCTGGGTCCGAGGATGTTTACAACGAAGCTTGCGTCGCTCGGCGACGCGGCCAGCCAGACCAGTCCGCCGGCGAGAACGACCAGCGAGCCGACGAGGGTGCGTTTGGCACCGAATGTGCCGACGATGTTCGGGGCTCTGGCGGCGACGACTACGATCGCTCCGGCCAGGGGCAGTTGCGTGAGGCCCGCGGTGAGTGCGTCGTAGCCGAGCACCGCCTGCATGTAGACGGAGAGCGCGAAGAACAGGGCGACCATCGCGGCGCCGACGAGAAGCATTACGAGGTTGCCTGTGCTGAGGTTGCGGTTGCGGAACACCATCAAGGGCAGGAGAGGTTCTGACGTTCGACGTTCGATGACGACGAACAGGACACCGAGGGCGATTGCTGCAGCCGCGAGCCCGACGGTCAGCGGGTGGGCGAAGCCGACCTGTCCGACTGCGCTGAGCGCACCGACCGCGGCGACAAGGGCGCCGGTGATTGTGATCGCTCCGGGGTAGTCAAGGCGTGTGGGGCTGCTGGATGGGTCGCGGGTGATGAGCGACGGAATCATCAAGACGACGATGACGCCGATCGGCACGTTTACGTAGAAGACTGCCTGCCAGCCGATAGCCGCGGTGAGGACGCCCCCGAGGAGGACGCCGGCAGCGGAGCCGATGCCGGCGACTGCGCCCCAGATCCCGAGGGCCTTGGTGCGGTCTTTCGCCTGGGGGAAGAGCTGGGTCACGAGAGCGAGGGCTGCGGGGGCGAGAAGTGCTGCCGAGGCGCCTTGGAGTGCACGCGCAGTCAGCAGCATTCCGCTGCTGATCGACAGGCCGGCGAGTGCGGAGGAGAGGACAAAGCCGATGGTGCCGATGAGGAAGAGTTTGCGGTGGCCGTACCGGTCGGCGAGCCTGCCGCCGAGAAGGAGCAGCCCGCCGAATGGGAGAACGTAGGCGGTGATGACCCACGCGAGGGCGACGGTGTCCATGCCGAGTTGGTCACCCAGGACGGGAAGAGCGATGTTGACGATCGATGCGTCGAGGACAACGAGGAATTGGGCGAGAGCGAGCACGCCGAGGGCGAGCCACCGGCGTGTGCTGCGGGTGCCGGACGCGGTGGAGGGGGTGGACGTGTGAGTGTCGAGCGAATTCATGGTCGAACTCCTTTCGGTTGGCGGCCGCCGAGGAATGGTCGGCGCCCGCGAGGTGGAAGTTGAGTGGTGCCGATCGCGTGGTTAGTTCCAGGCTCCGAGCATCACGAGGATGCCGAAGACCAAGACTCCGAAAACGATCCACCAGACGATTAGCTCGCGTCCCTGCTGCGTTTGAACCGGGATGACGCTGCTTTGTCCGGTAGGGCGTGGGGCGTTCGTGGGGTCAGTCATGGTGGTCCTTCTCTGCTTGTTGTGCGGGTGTGGACTTGTTTCGGCGTTAGGTCCACCGGCTGAATATGGCGACGGCGATCAGGACGAGTGGGGCGAGGGCGACCCATCGCATGACGATTTCTTTTCGATTCATGAATTTCTCCTTTCTGCTGTGCAATAAAGAGTGGTCAATCACTCACTCTTCGGGACATAAAGAAGGGCGATGCGTCCGACGCGGAGTCACTCAGGGTGGCGGACACCGTCCGAGAGGAGAAGCGCCCACGATTCCGGTATCTCCTCGATTCGAGCCGTGACGATGAGGTGGCACAGCTGTCCGTACGCGACGAACCTCTGCACAGCCGAATCGCTGGCTCCAGATCGCTGCTTGGCAAAGTTCGTGACACGGGCCAGACCATCGCGGAGTGCATCGCCCACTTCGGCGATCTCGGCCACGGACTGAGCGTGTACTTGAAGTAGCAAAAGACTCCGGTCCTGGATGAGTTCCGCGTAGGCATTACCCATGGCGAAGAGGACCGAATCGGGAGACTGGTCTTCTACTCCGTCGGCACCATCGGCAAGCGAGGCGACAATTTGCACGAAGCACTCGTCCAATGCCGCGACGAAAAGTCTTTCCTTGCTCGGGAAGAGCTTGAAAACGTAGGCGGGCGAAATTTTTGCCCCACGGGCAACGTCCGAGATCGTTGTGCCATGGAAGCCTCCGCGTGCGAATTCGCGCACGGCACTGGCAGTCACGGCTGGCTTGCGAAGTTCAGCAGTGGATAAAATCGAACTTCTTTCAGGCATAAGAGTGACTGTACACTCACTCGCACGAGAGGACAGCCAATTCAACCAATTCAGAGAGTGTGTCCTCAAGTCAAGTCTTCCGGCCAGGCTGAGCGGCCCGGGTTGACGAAGAATGTGTGCAGCAAGGCAAGGTCATTGGGGATAACTCCAAGTTCCTCTTCTAGCTGACAACTCGCGGCCTCGGCTGGTATTTCGTCCTCGGCGCCCGCCCCTCCGGGCAGGTCGTAGATCCAGCGGTTGATGGGATAGCGGTATTGCCGCGTCAGGAGCACAGCCAGGTCTGCTCGGTCAGTGGACCACCCTATGACTAACGGAGCGCCAAGCCCTTTCGATCGCTCAAGTGGGTCCGGCTTAGATTGAGCACGGGGGTTCCGCCTGAAGTAGGCGAAATCGATCCTTCTTGGATGAACCTGTTGAGTCCGATATCGCTGCCTTAGATGACGCCAAAGGCCCCGACCAAATAATCTGGTCGGGGCCTTGTGGCGGTGAACCTTGTTGGGCTAGTGGTGCTCTGAAGACCGTTCGAGGTCAGTCTTCGTGGCGGGTGCGATGCGGTCTTCGAAGAACCAGCGCGAGAGTGCAGCTCGAGTGCGCTGTGCTCCGGAAATCTGGCCGTTGGCATCCGCTTGGATCACTAGAGGCTGGTGCTCGTTGAAGCTCACCAGGCGCCAGCGCTCATAGTCGTCCAGTTGCTCGTGCACCTCGATATACTCCCCACCGGGTAGGCGAACAATGCGCCCGGACTCGTAACCGTGAAGAGCGATCTCCCGGTCCTTCTTCTGCAGACCGAGGCACACGCGCTTGGTGATGAAGAACGCGAGCACCGGACCGAGGAAGAACAGCACCTGGAGTACGTGAATGACTCCTTCGATAGTGACCTTGAAGTGCGTCGCCATGAGGTCAGAGCTGGCTGCTGCCCAAAGCACCGCATAGAACGTGACACCCGCAGCACCGATCGCTGTTCGCGTCGGGGCATTGCGCGGACGCTCGGCAATGTGATGCTCGCGCTTGTCGCCCGTGATCCAGGCCTCGACGAAGGGATATGTCGCAACGATGGCCAGGAATGCAATGAGAATCACCGTGATCACGATGATGTTGAACGAGTAGGTGTGGTTGAACAACACAACCTCCCACCCCGGTGGAATCAGCCGCAGCATTCCATCGGCAAACCCGATGTACCAGTCCGGCTGGGTACCAGCCGAAACGGGGGAGGGGTCATACGGACCGTAGGTCCAAATCGGATTGATAGTGAAGAAGGAGGCGATCAACACGATCACGCCAAAGACCACGAAGAAGAACCCTCCGGCCTTCGCCGCAAAGATCGGCATGATGGGCACCCCAACGACGTTGTCGTTCGTGCGACCCGGACCGGCGAACTGGGTGTGCTTATTGATGATCATCAGCAGTAGATGCGCACCGAGAGCGGCGACAAGGATGGCCGGCAGCAACAGGATGTGCACTGAGTAGAAGAGCGCCACGAGCTTGGTGCCCGGGAACTCCCCGCCGAAGAGGAGGTAGGAGATCCAAGTGCCGACGACCGGAATTCCCTTGATGATCCCGTTGATGATCTGGAGACCGTTGCCCGAAAGCAGGTCGTCGGGGAGGGAATAACCCGTGAATCCTTCGGCCATTGCGAGAACAAAGAGAATGAACCCGATGAACCAGTTGATCTCACGTGGCTTGCGGAAGGCGCCGGTGAAGAAGACACGCAACATGTGCAGTCCGATGGCAGCGATGAAGAGCAGAGCCGCCCAGTGGTGAATCTGGCGGAACAGGAGCCCACCACGCACGTCGAAGGAGATATTGAGCGATGAGGAGTACGCCGCGGACATCTCGATGCCCTTGAGCGGTACGTACGACCCCTGGTAGGTGACTACCGCCATCGAGGGCTGGAAGAAGAAGGTGAGGAAAGTCCCTGACAGCAGGATGACGACAAAGCTGTAGAGAGCGACCTCGCCAAGCATGAAGGACCAGTGGTCGGGGAAGATTTTGCGACCGAGCTCCTTGACGAGGCCCGAAATGCTCGTGCGCTCGTCGATGTAGTTCGCCGCGGCTCCCGTGAATCGCGCTCCGCGACTCGGGACCGGGGCCGTGATCGTCTCGGTGACGGTCGGTGCGGCCGCAGGCTTAGTTTCAGTGACGGTCATGCTCGCTCCCAGAAGCTAGCTCCGACGGGTTCGGTAAAGTCGCTTTGCGCGATGAGATAACCGGCGGAGTCAATCGCGATGGGCAACTGCGGCAGCGGGCGTGCAGCCGGGCCGAAGATAACCTCGCATTCATTGGTGACGTCGAAGGTCGACGAGTGGCACGGGCAGAGCAGGTGGTGGGTCTGCTGCTCGTAGAGTGCCACTGGACATCCGACATGGGTGCAAATCTTGGAATAAGCGACGATCCCGTCGTAGTTCCAAGATTCACGGCCGGCGGAGATTTTGAGATCCTCCGGCTTGAGGCGCATCAGCAGGACTGCCGCCTTTGCTTTTTGCTCGAGTCGATCTTCCTTGTCATTGAGTCCCTCGGGGATGACGTGGAAGACGGATCCGATCGTGACGTCGGCGGCCTTGATGGGCGTACCGGACGGGTCGTGGGTGAGCCGAGTGCCTGTGGCCCACATGGTGTGTTTGAGCTGGGGAACCGGGTCGGCTGCCGGAGCCAAATCGCGGAAGAGAACCACTGCAGGAAGTGGGAATGCAACGAGGGCTCCGATGAGGCTGTTCCGGATGAGGGTGCGGCGTCCGAAACCGGACTCCTTATTGCCCAGCTTGAAAATTTCCACTGCCTGTTCGCGGGTGGCCTCTGTGCCTCGGGTCGGGTGGCGGGATTCCGTCATCTCGTCCCCGCGCATGAGGTTTTTCGACCAGTAGATCGCACCGATTCCGATTGCAAGAAGCCCGAGCGATATGCCGATCCCCAGGAACACGTTGTTCAGACGAACAGAGTTTGTGTCACCCGGAACAAGTGGGAATGCGACGTACGCAGCGACAGCGAACACGCTGCCAACGATCGAGAGGAAGAAGAGCGTGTAGACACGGCGCTCCGCAATCCGATCTTTTTGCGGATCGAGATCGGTGGCCCGGAGGCGGTGCGGCGGGAGTCCGGGGTTCTCAAAGGCATTAGAAGGTACGACTGCCGTGCCGCTCTTCGCCACGGGGGGCTCGCTTCGGACTACGGCCGACCCGGTAGCGGCAGTTGTGCCACCGTCGTCGTGCTGTGCCATTCTGAATCCTTTCGGTGGTGCAGGCGTTCACGTGATGTCGAGGAGTGCTGGGGTGGAGCGCAGTGCTTGTGCACGGCGCTGGGGGCGAGTGGGACTAGTTCGCTTTCGCCGCGATCCAAATCGTCACGGCGACGATCGCGCCGAGGCCAAAGATCCAGATGAACAGTCCCTCAGAGACCGGTCCAAGGCTGCCAAGATCGAATCCGCCCGGTGACGGGTTCTTGTCCAGGTACTTCAAGTAGGTGATGATGTCGGCCTTCTGCGTCGGCGTCAGGTTCGTGTCGTTGAACACGGGCATGCTTTGTGGACCCGAGACCATCGCCTCATAGATGTGAACCGGCAGCACACCGGCGAGGGCCGGTGCATACTTGCCCTCGGTGAGGGCTCCACCTGCACCAGCGACGTTGTGGCACATAGCGCAATTGACACGGAAGAGTTCGGCTCCGGTTGATGCGTTTCCATCAGCCTGGAGGTACTTTGACGACGGGATTGCTGGTCCGGGCGCGAGCGAGGCAACATACTCGGCGAGCGAGGAGACCTGTTCGTTGGTGAACTGAACTGGCTTCTTCTCGGCCTGTGGGCCCTGGTTGGCAAGCGGCATCCGCCCCGTACCGACCTGGAAGCTCACCGATGCCGCGCCGACGCCGTAGAGGCTCGGTCCGACTCCATCCACGCCCTCTGCGTTCAGTCCGTGGCAGGTTGCGCAGTTAGAGGAGAAGAGCTTCTTGCCCTCATCGACCGACGCCTGGGTGTTCACCGACGATGGTGCCGCGGAAGCCGTGCTGCTAAACAACGCATAGGCACCGCCGGTTGTGACCAGTCCGATCAGAATCAACGCGACCGTGGCAAGGGGGTGACGTCGACCGCGCCGACCGGTGCTGCCAGTACTCGTGGTCTTGCTTTTCTTCGCCATGCTGTGGTGTATCCCTGGTTCCGTTGGGTGGTATGCGCTATTTGAGGACGTAGATGACCAGGAACAGCCCGATCCACACTACGTCGACGAAATGCCAGTAATACGAGACGACAATTGTTGATGTCGCTTCTTTATGGCCGAAGTTTTTCACGCTGTAGGCACGGCCGATGATAAGCAGCATTGCTATCAGGCCGCCGGTCACGTGAAGAGCGTGGAACCCGGTGGTGATGTAGAAGGCAGAGCCATAGGAATTCGAGGCGAGCGATACGTTTTCACTCACGAGCGTTGCGTACTCGAAAACCTGGCCGGTAACGAAGATCGCGCCGAGCGCATAGCTTGCAAAGAACCACTCGACCATGCCCCACTGAGCAGGGCTGGGTCCGGTGCGGCGCTTCTGCAAGCGCTCGGCGGCGAACACTCCGAATTGGGCAGTGAAGGAGGAGGCCACGAGGATGATCGTGTTGGTGAGTGCGTAGGGCACATTGAGCTTCGGGGTTTCGGCAGCCCAGAGCTCCGGAGACGTGGACCTCAGAGTGAAATAAATTGCAAAGAGACCGGCGAAGAACATGACTTCGCTACCCAGCCAGACGATCGTGCCGACAGCGACAACGCTGGGTCGATTGACGACGGGAGCGCGGAGTCCGGGGGAGATCGAGGTGCTGGTCACCTTTCTATTATGGCTGATGTCGGGGAGAGCAGTTCTCATTCCCCCCGGTAGTTCGGCCAAACTATCAGGCTCATCAAGGCTCATCGCTATGATCGCAGTCATGCCCTCCGACCTGTCTTGGCCAGCTCTTCTCAGCACCCTCTTGGATGGCGAAGACCTCGCTATCAGCGAAGCATCATGGGCGATGCAGCAGGTGATGAACGGGAATGCAACACCCGCCCAGCTCGCCGGCTTCTTGGTAGCGCTTCGGGCCAAGGGGGAGACCGTAGACGAGGTCGTCGGATTCCGCGACGCGATCCTCGAGAACTCGCTGCCTCTGATGGTTGACCCGATGGCACTCGACATCGTGGGGACGGGCGGCGACCGATTCGGCACGGTGAACGTCTCGACCATGGCATCGGTCGTGGCTGCGGCATCCGGCGTCCCGGTGGTAAAGCACGGCAACCGAGCGGCCAGCTCGGCATCCGGATCGTCGGATGTGCTCGCAGCGCTCGGCCTCAACCTCGACCTCGCGCCCGACGGGGTTGCCCGAGTCTTCGCGGAGACCGGAATCACCTTCGCATTCGCCGCGCTCTTCCACCCTGGCTTCCGGCATGCCGGACCGACTCGTCGTGAACTCGGTATCCCGACCGCTTTCAACTTTCTCGGTCCATTGGTAAACCCCGCGCGTTGCGAGGCCAATGCGGTCGGAGTCGCGCATCTCGAGAAAGTACCTCTCGTTGTCGGCGTGTTCCGTACCCGCGGGGCAGCGGCGCTGGTGTTCCGGGGAGACGACGGTCTTGACGAACTCACCACGACCGGCCATAGCCACATCTGGGAGGTCTCGCGCGGATCAGTGACCGAACACGATCTCGACCCGCTCGAGCTAGGAATCCCGCGTGCCGAGATCGCCGAGCTGCTCGGGGGCGATGGTGCCCACAACGCCGGTGTCGCCCGAGCGACGCTTGCGGGCCAGAGTGGCCCGGTACGAGACATCGTGTTGCTGAACGCCGCGGCCGGGCTCGTCGCCTTCGACCTGGCGCGGGATCCCACGCAGTTGCAGTTGGGTATCCTCGATCGATTTCGGGCGAAACTCATGATCGCAGCCGAGGCGATCGACTCCGGCGCGGCGACGAGGAAGCTCAATGACTGGGTCGCCGCCACCAACGCTTGAGGCAGATGACGCCTGAGCTGGTCAATAACTGGGCTGGTCAACGACTGTGCTGGTCAACGACTGGGCTGGTCAACGACTGGGCTGGTCAACGACTGAGCTGGTCAGCGACTGGGCTGGTTAACGCAGGCGAGCCTGCCGAAATCTCCCAGAGTGCAGATGCACGAGGCAGATCCCGACAGGCTCGATCACGGGATGACGCTAGAGAACGTCCTCGTCGACCCAGTCGAAGGTCTTCGTGACGGCCTTCTTCCAGAGGCGAATCAGCCGATCGCGTTCGTCGGAGTCCATGTTCGGCGTCCAGCGGGAGTCCTCCTGCCAGTTCGAGCGCAGCTCTCCGAGGTCGCTCCAGAAGCCGGTCGCGAGACCCGCAGCGTAAGCGGCACCGAGCGCGGTGGTCTCCGCGACGACCGGGCGAACAACCGGCACGCCGAGGATGTCAGCCTGGAACTGCATCAGCAGGTTATTGGCGATCATTCCGCCGTCGACCTTGAGCTCGGTGAGGTCGACTCCGGAGTCGGCGTTGACCGCGTCGAGCACTTCGCGGGTTTGGAACGCGGTCGCCTCGAGGGCGGCCCGGGCGATATGACCCTTGTTCACATAGCGGGTAAGGCCCACCATCGCACCGCGGGCATCAGCCCGCCAGTACGGTGCGAACAACCCGGAGAATGCCGGCACAAAGTACACGCCACCATTGTCATCCACGGTCTTCGCCAGGTCTTCGACCTCCGGCGCCGAATTGATGAGGCCGATGTTGTCACGCAGCCACTGCACAAGCGAACCGGTGACAGCAATCGATCCCTCCAATGCATAGTGCGGCTTCGCGTCCCCGAGCTTGTATCCCAGAGTGGTGAGGAGGCCGTTCTTCGAGTGCACGATCTCTTCGCCCGTGTTGAAGATGAGGAAGTTACCCGTGCCGTAGGTGTTCTTCGACTCTCCGGCGTCAAACGCCGCCTGCCCGAAGGTTGCCGCCTGCTGGTCTCCCAGGATGCCGGCGACCGGAACCTCGCGGAGGAGGCTGGCGTCGGACACAATGCCGTACACCTCGGAGGATGAACGGATTTCTGGCAACATCGACTTCGGCACTCCGAAGTCCGCCAAAATCCCGTCATCCCACTGCAGGGTCTCCAAGTCCATGAACAGGGTGCGAGACGCGTTCGTCACATCGGTGGCGTGGACGCCACCCTCGATGCCGCCGGTGAGGTTCCACAACACCCAGGAGTCCGTGGTTCCGAACAGCAGATCACCGGCCTCGGCTTTTTCTCGCGCCCCCTCGACGTTCTCAAGGATCCAGACGATCTTTGTGCCGGAGAAGTAGGTGGCCAACGGAAGGCCGACCTTGCTCTTATAGCGCTCGACATCCCCGTTTGCCAGGCGGTCGACGATCGGCTGGGTACGGGTGTCCTGCCAGACGATGGCGTTGTACACCGCTTCGCCGGTGGTCTTGTCCCAGACCACCGCGGTCTCACGCTGGTTGGTGATCCCGACAGCCTTGATGTTGTGGCGGGTGATATTAGCCTTCGACAACGCCTGGCCGATCACCTCACGGGTGTTATCCCAGATCTCTTTCGGGTCGTGCTCGACCCAGCCGGGCTTCGGGAAAATCTGTTCGTGCTCAAGCTGTCCGGAAGAGACGATCGATCCGGAATGGTCGAAAATGATTGCGCGGGTGCTGGTCGTGCCCTGATCGATCGACAGAATGTAGTCGGTCATGAGTTACCTCTCATGTAACAAATTGTTGCGTCGTTGCAAACTGGGACCAACTCGAACGGGTTCGGGCCGGTCCGGTGCGAGACGACGGGCGGGAGCCCGACGCTCGCTGAAGAGAAGGTGGTTCTGTCTACTTCATGGCAAGCAGAGGCAGGAGCGGATGCGCGACCAAACCTGCAATCGCGCCACCGAGCAACGGGCCCACGATCGGTACCCAGGAGTAGGACCAGTCGCTGCCACCCTTGCCCTTGATGGGCAGGAGTGCGTGGGCGATGCGGGGACCGAGGTCACGGGCGGGGTTGATGGCGTATCCGGTCGGACCACCGAGGGAGACTCCGATACCGACCACAAGGAATGCAACCGGTAGTGCGCCGAGAGCGGCGAGTCCTGCCGGTACGTGTGCGCCAGCGTCGCCGCCACGGCCGAAGGCGATCACGACGAAGACCAGCACGAAGGTGCCGATGGCCTCGGTCAGAACGTTCCAACCGTAACTGCGGATGGCCGGGCCGGTTGAGAAGACGCCGAGCTTGTTAGCCGGGTCTGGCTCATCGTCGAAGTGCTTCTTGTAGGCAAGCCAGGTTCCGACTGCACCGAGGAACGCACCGATCAGCTGGCCCGCAAGATAGACGAGGATTTTTCCGATCGGGAATGCCGACGGGTTGTTTACCGCGAGGCCGATCGTGACCGCAGGGTTGAGGTGGGCGCCCGAATAATAGGCGGCTGTCACTCCAGCGAAGACCGCGAGGCCCCAGCCGAAGGTGACCATGAGGAAGCCCCCATTGAAACCTTTGGTTTTCGCGAGAGCGACGTTGGCGACGACGCCTCCACCGAGCAGAAGCAGGAGAAATGTGCCCACTATCTCTGAGAGAAATATAAGACCGAGATTGTCCACGTTGACCTTTCGACTTCACTAATCGGCCGCCAGCAAAATAGTGGCGACCCGATGCATTCGGACCAACCATATCCGCTCTACGCCAGACAACAGGGAGGATTCCACAATTGATTTCGAGGTTTTTTTGAATGCATATCGATACAATGCGGACTGTGCGGTTCGCGGCCTGGCGGCGGTGCCGGCGGTCGCTCAGTGAGAGGGGCAGTCGATGAGTGCAGGAGTGTCACCGCACGATCGATCACGAGTTAGAAGCCTTCTCAACGAGGAGAAAGCCGACCTGGAACGGAGTATCCGCGGCACCCGGTCTGAACTCGAAGCGGTACTCGAAGCCAGAGCGGACGGATCAGCGGATGACGAGCACGACCCAGAGGGTTCCACTCTCTCAACGGACTGGTCCCGCCTCCAGGGCTTGCGCCGCAGCTTTGCCGAGCGCCTTGGAGAAACCGAGGAGGCAATAGCCCGGCTGGACGCAGGAACCTACGGCACATGTGCGCACTGCGGCCGAAAGATCGCCGCCGCGCGACTCGAAGCCCGGCCCGTCGCCGCGCTCTGCATCGATTGTGCTCGCGAACTACAGGGTTAAAAGCCGGCAGTGATCGGGGGAGTGCGGATGCCACCGCGCCAGACTGCGGCTGTCAGTGGCACTCCGGGCCGGTAGGCAAGGTGAACGACAGAGGGAGAAGCGAGAACCTGAAAGTCTGCCCGCCCGTTAACTCGGAGCGAGCCGACGGCATCCGCTCCCGTGTCGCGGCCGAGCGCCCGTGCCCCGCCGCGAGTGGCGGCCCAGACAGCCTCATCGATCGTGAGACCCATCTGTAACACGGCGGTGGCGACACAGAACGGCATCGAATTGGTGTACGAACTTCCCGGATTGCAGTTACTCGCCAGCGCTATTGCGGCACCGGCGTCGAGAAGGCGTCGGGCGGGAGCCAACGGCTCCCGAGTGGAGAGATCGCAGGCGGGGAGCAGCGTGGCTACAGTCGAGGATGACGCGAGAGCATCGATGTCGCCGGCTGTGAGGTGGTTGCAATGGTCGACGCTCGCGCAGCCGAGTTCTACTGCGAGTCGTGCACCTCCGCTGAAGCCGAGCTGGTTTCCGTGAAGTCGCAGTCCGAGCCCTGCCGCTCGTCCGGCACGCAGTATCTCCCGAGACTCCTCGATATCAAAGGCGCCGACCTCGCAGAATGCATCCATCCACTGCACGTACGGCGTGACCGCGCCGAGCATCGGACCGGTCACGAGGTCGATATAGTCGCGGCGGTCGACGCCCACAGGAACGACGTGTGCTCCGAGAAAGCTCACGGTGTCGGCGACTGCCGCCGCGACCCGCGCCGAGCGCGCCTCGCTCTCCAGGTCGAGGCCGTAGCCGGTTTTCGTCTCGAGGAACGTCGTGCCCTGGAGCTCAGCCTCGCGCCGCAGGGCAGTCGCGTTCGCGAGAAGAGTGGCCTCGGATGCCGCGCGCGTCGCTGCAACGGTTACCGCGATTCCGCCGGCCTCGTAGCGCCGACCGGCCATCCGCGCCTCGAATTCCGCCTCCCGTGAACCGGAAAAAACGATATGGCTGTGCGAGTCGACCCAGCCAGGCAGCACCGCTCGACCCGCCACCGATGTGCGGATATCGGCGGCTGGGGCATCAGCGGACCGGCCGATCCAGGCCACTCGCCCGTCCGCGATCACGATGGCGGCATCGTGTTGTCGGGATCGATCCTCGTCCTGGGTGGTGAGTTCACCGATATCGGTGACGAGTTCTGAGATCATGATCGGCCCCCAGCCCCAGCCACAGCCAAAAGCGCCTCGGTGAGGAGGTCCTCGGGCCGACCGATCGAGGTGCCCGTGAGGGATCCGTTTTCGGCAACGACCGCACCGCCGACAATTACACGCTGAACATCGGAGGCTGACGCGCTCAGAAGTAGCTGTGCGGGGGCCGAACCGACGGTGCGCCGGGACGCTGGGTTGAGCTCCACGAGGTCACAGGGATCTCCATTGGCGAGGATGCTCCGGCTGATACCGAGGCTCGCGTAGCCGGCGGCGGTTCCGGCCGCGAGGAGCGCAGCGGGCGCGAACCGACCGCGGCGACCGGAGGCGAGCCGTTCTCCCGCTTCCAGTGAGCGCAGCTCGAGCAGGGGATCGATCACGGCGTTCTGGTCGGAGCCGATCGCGATAGGGGTTCCTCTCGCAGCGAGGTCGAACGCTGGGCCGATCCCATCGCCGAGATCAGCCTCGGTAGTCGGGCACATGACGACCGTGCAGCCGGAAGCGCTGATGTCAGCACGGTCGGCATCGGTCAGGTGGGTGGCGTGAATGATGCTCAGCCGCGAGGACAGCATCCCGAGTGTGGCGAGCACGCCGATCGGGGTTTCGCCATATTCGGCGACGCAATCGGAATTCTCCTTTGGCTGTTCCGAGACATGAATGTGCAGCGGCGTATCCGCGCCGAGCGCGTCACGTATCTCGGCCATGGCGCTCGGTGACACCGCGCGAACGGAGTGGATGGCTGCGCCGAGAGTCACCCCTTCGCCCTCGATCACCGGTCGCAGTGCGCGCCATCGAGCCAGCCAGTGTGCCGCCGTGGCGTCACCGAAGCGCTTCTGCTCGGAAGAAAGAGGCCGCTCGATCGCCCCGTCGAGATAGCACGCATCGAGCAGCACCAGACGGATGCCCACCTCCCTGGCCGCATCCGCGATCGCGCGCTCCATGGCGTGGGCTGGCAGATAGGGCGAACCGTTTACCCGATGATGCAGGTAGTGGAATTCACCCACAGCCGTGTAGCCGCTCACCAGCATCTCGGCGAATACCGCTCGGGCTACCAGGAACATCAGGGCCGGATCAAGCAGCCCGGCGAGGTGGTACATCGAATCGCGCCACTGCCAGAAGTCGCCGCCATCCGCATGGGTGGTGCCCCGCAGAAGGCGGTGGAATGCATGGGAGTGGGCGTTGGCGAATCCCGGAAACACCGTGCCGAGCCGGAGATCGCCGGTGGTCGGGGCGACATTGGGCCGGAGGCTCGCGATGCGGCCAGCGGCATCCGCCTCGATGCGAACGTTACCGATGATCGAGCCCGGTCGCACAAGCTGGGCGCAGTGGAGGAAGACCACTCAGTATTCCCAGAGCGGCACCCGGAGACCGCGCTCGCGCGCGACCTCGGCCGCTCGCTCGTAGCCCGCATCGACGTGCCGCATGACTCCGGTGCCCGGGTCGTTGACCAGTACTCTCTCGATTTTTTGTCGGGCGAGATCAGTGCCGTCGGCGACCACCACCTGGCCAGCGTGAATGCTGCGGCCGATGCCGACCCCACCCCCGTGGTGGATCGAGACCCAGGTGGCTCCGGACGCCGTGTTGAGCAGGGCGTTCAGCAGCGGCCAATCGGCGATCGCGTCCGAGCCATCCGCCATGCCCTCGGTCTCTCGGTACGGGGAGGCGACCGATCCAGAGTCGAGGTGATCGCGACCGATGACGATCGGTGCACTGAGCTCGCCGGAAGCGACCATCTCGTTGAACCTGAGGCCCGCGAGGTGGCGCTCCTGGTACCCGAGCCAACAGATGCGAGCCGGCAGTCCCTCAAAATGCACTCTCTTCCCGGCTTCGGTGATCCAGCGGTGCAACTTTGCGTCGTTCGGGAACAACTCGAGAATGGCGCGGTCCGTCGCAGCGATATCCGCGGGGTCTCCGGACAGGGCGACCCAGCGGAACGGTCCCTTTCCTTCGGCGAAAAGAGGACGGATATAGGCGGGTACGAAGCCAGGGAAGTCGAAGGCGCGATCATAGCCGCCGAGCTTCGCCTCGGCTCGGATGGAGTTGCCGTAGTCAAAGACCTCCGCTCCGGCATCCTGAAAGCCGACCATCGCCCGTACCTGATTCGCCATGCTCGCGCGAGACAGAGCGGTGAACCCGTGCGGATCATCGGAGGCCAGCCGCTTCCAATCCTCGAGAGCGACGCCTTCCGGGAGGTAGGCAAGCGGATCATGGGCTGAGGTCTGGTCCGTCACGATGCTGATAGGGGCTCGACGCTGGAGAAGCTCCGCGAACACGGTCGCTGCGTTGCCAACGAGACCGACCGACATCGGGATGCGAAGTTCCTTCGCGGCGATCACGCGTCGCAGCGCGTCGTCGAGGTTATGCGCGAGTTCGTCGAGGTAGCCGTGGGCCAACCGGCGTTCGAGTCGGGATCGATCGACATCCACAATGAGCACCACGCCGTGGTTCATCGTGACAGCAAGCGGCTGGGCGCCGCCCATGCCGCCAGCACCTCCGGTGAGAGTGATTGTGCCGGCCAGGGTGCCGCCGAACCTCTTGTCTGCAATGGCAGCGAAGGTCTCAAAAGTGCCCTGGAGTATGCCCTGAGTGCCGATGTAGATCCACGAGCCTGCGGTCATTTGCCCGTACATCGTGAGGCCAAGCTGCTCGAGCCGACGGAACTCCGGCCAGGTCGCCCAGTCGCCGACGAGATTGGAATTGGCGATGAGCACGCGTGGGGCCCACTCGTGGGTGCGGAAGACACCGACCGGCTTACCCGACTGCACGAGCAGGGTCTCGTCGCTCTCGAGAGTCTCAAGAGTGCGCACGATGGCGTCGTAACACTCCCAGTTGCGTGCGGCTTTGCCGGTACCGCCGTAGACCACGAGCTCGTCGGGGTGCTCGGCGACCTCGGGGTCGAGGTTGTTCATCAGCATGCGCAGCGGACCCTCGGTCTGCCAGCTCTTGGCGGTCAGCGTGGACCCACGGGCGGCGCGCACGGGGCGTGGTCCCGAGGGAGGGGGCGTGGCGTTCTGGGTCATTCGAGGTCTCCAATCAAGGTACGGACGGCGGCGAGAATCCGGCCAGAGGCGACGGCCTCCACGACGGACTCGATCTCGGGGGAGAGGTAACGGTCGGGCCCCGGTCCTGCGACGTCCCGGCGCACCTCCGCCACCGCAGCGCCGGTGGCACGCCCGGGCAGAAGTGGTGCGCGCAGGTCAAGCGCGCGAGAAGCGGTGAGGATCTCGATAGCCAGCACCCGGGTGAGTCCGTCGATCGCGCTCCGCAGCTTTCGGGCCGAGGCCCAGCCCATCGACACATGGTCTTCCTGCATCGCAGAAGACGGGATCGAGTCGACGGATGCCGGCGCGGCCAGGCGCTTCAGCTCTGACACGATTCCGGCAGAGGTGTACTGGGCGATCATCAGCCCGGAGTCGACGCCGACCTCGTGGGCGAGGAACGCGGGAAGACCCTGGCTGCGGGCGGGATCGAGCATGCGGTCGGTGCGGCGCTCGGACATGCTCGCGACATCGGCGACCACGATCGCGAGAAAGTCGAGCACATAGGCGACTGGCGCTCCGTGGAAATTGCCGTTCGACTCGACTCGACCGTCGAGGGTGACCACCGGGTTGTCCACCGCTGAGGCGAGCTCCCGCCCCGCGATGATCGCCGCATGGTCGACTGTGTCGCGGGCCGCACCGTGCACCTGCGGTGCGCAGCGCAGCGAATAGGCATCCTGAACACGAGTGCATTCGGGGCCTTTGTGGCTCATTACAATCGGCGATCCGGTGAGCAGCCGGCGGAGGTTCGCCGCCGAGACTTGCTGGCCGGACTGGGGGCGCAGGGCGGCGAGATCCTCCGCGAAGACCGCGTCCGTTCCGAGTAACGCCTCGACGGACATCGCTGCGGACAGGTCGGCGGTGGAGAGCAGCCGCCGGAGATCGTCGAGAGCGAGCACGAGCTGGCCGAGCATGCCATCGGTGCCGTTGATGAGGGCGAGTCCCTCCTTCTCGGCGAGCACGACGGGGGAGAGGCCGGCCGCGGAGAGCGCATCGGCCGCGGGCATCAGGATGCCGTCGCGGTCGCGAACCGTACCTTCGCCCATCAGGGCCAGTGCGCAGTGGGCGAGCGGTGCGAGGTCTCCGGAGCAGCCGAGCGACCCGTATTCGCGCACAACCGGAGTGATGCCGGCGTTGAGTATGGCGGCATAGGCTTCCGCCGTTTCGAGCCGAATTCCGGTTCGCCCGGTGAGCAGCGTGGAGAGGCGCAGGGCCATCAGGGATCGCACCGTCTCCCGTTCGACCTCGGGACCGGATCCGGCGGCATGGGATCGTATGAGACTGCGTTGGAGCTGGCTGCGACGGTCCTCAGCGATGAAGGTGGTGGCGAGCGCCCCGAAGCCGGTAGAGATTCCGTAATGCGGCTCGATGTCGCTTGCGAGGCGTTCGATTGTCTCCCGGCTGGCGGTCACGGCGGCGCGGGCAGTGTCGTCGATCTCGATCGGAGCATCGTGGCGCGCGATCGACACCACCTCGGCGGGACAGAGCGCTCCGATGCCGATGATGACCGGGTGGATGGTCGTGGAAAGCTGCATGGCCTCCATCAGACTCCCTGGGGCGGGCAACACGCCACAGCATTAGGCTGACCACTGTCTCAGATACGGGACAGTTGAGTTTGTCAGTGAAAGGAAGCCGATGGAGGTCACAGCGCCAGCGGCGCACCATACCCTCCGCATCCTCGGGCTGCTGTCTGCCCAGCGCGGGCCCGTAGCAGCATCGACCATCGCGCACGCCCTCGACCTACCGCGCTCGACCGTCTACCGCCTGCTCGGCGTACTCGAGGCACACGGTTTCGTGCTGCATTTTCCCGAGGCGCGACGCTACGGGATCGGCATCGCCGCGTTCGAATTGAGTTCGGGATTCATGCGCCAGGAGCCGCTGACCCGCCTGGGACGGCCTATCCTCTCGGCTCTCGTCGATCGACTCGGCGAGAGTGCCCATCTCACGGTGCTGCACGGGCGAGATGTGATCTATCTGATCGAGGAGCGCGCGCCGGGTCGACCGCACCTCGTGACGGATGTCGGGGTACGGCTGCCGAGCCACGTCACCGCGAGCGGTCGGGCGCTGCTCGCGACCCTGCCGAAGTCGCAACTGAGGGCGCTGTTCCCCACGAGTGGAGCCTTCGTGCATCGTTCCGAGTCGGGGCCGTCCAACTATGCCGAGCTCTCACTCCTGCTCGAGGGCGTGCGCGAGCGCGGATTCGCCGCGGAGGATGGTGATGTCACGGAGGGGATCGCCTCCGTCGCGGTGGCTGTTCGGGATCACGCGGGCTGGCCGGCCGCGGGCATCGCCGTCTCTTTTCCGCGCGACTCGATCCCGATCGACCGCTGGCCGGACCTCGCGGCGGAGATCGGTCGGGTCGCCTCCGAGCTGTCACGTCGAATCAGCGGCCGCTGATTCGTCGCCCGGCCGTTCGGACGACGGCGACCGCGCTGCCGTTCGTCAGCCATGCGGTCGAACGTGAGGCAGCATGGCTGACAAACCGGCGCATGGTCGCCCTGCTGCGACGGATCAGGCTTCGCCGAGGTAGGCCCAGAGGTGATCTACCCTGGCGAATCTACTGTTCTCTGACTGCACTCCGGTCGTGCCATCCGCAGCCCGCCAGTAGGCGCGGAAGTCGACGGTGCCCGTCGGGTCCAACAGTCCGCCTGCGGTTCGTCCGATGAGGTCGAGGCGATACCAGCGCAAATCCGGGTCGAGCTCAAGGGAGGCTGGGCGCACATCCGGATGCCAGCTGGCGAGAAGGTACATGCTGTTCCCGAGCGCGAACGCCGAGTAACGTGCCCGCATGAGTCGATCGGCGGTCGGTGGCTGTGAGATCCCGTGATGGAAAGGACCGCAGCACCCGTCATAGGTCTCTCCACTGAGACAGGGACAGCGCTGAACCGAAGGCACCAGCCCAGTCTGCCAGTCGGTCGGGGAGTCGCTTGCACCGCCGTTCCGGCGCCCCAACCCGAGTGGCGGAGATGCGTGTTCACCCGAAGACATCGGTGGAGCGCGTGCCGGTGGACTCGAGGACCAATGACGGCGATATGCAGCGAACAATAGGAAACGCGGAGTATTTTTGAGACGTGGTGCAACGTGTCGTGCACTGTGTCGGACGCGAAAGGTCGCCAACATGTCTCGAACCTGGTTGAAGTGGATGCCCGCCGTGGTGGTGCCGGTTTTGATCGCATCTGCCGCGGTCGCGGTTCCTTTCGCGGCGAATGCCGCCGTCACCCTTCCGACCAAGACACCGGCCCAGGTGCTCGCTCTGATAGCCGGAGAAAAAGTGACCGCGTTGTCGGGCACCCTGTCGCAAACCTCCAGCCTCGGTCTACCCGAGCTTCCCACCACCGGAGCGGATGCCTCGTCGGGCTCCGCACTCGAACTGCTCACCGGCTCACACAACGCCCGGGTATTTGTCGACGGCACGGCGAAACAGCGAGTTCAGGTGCTCGACCGCATGGCCGAGCGAGATTTAGTACGCAACGGCTCCGACGTGTGGCTCTACGACTCGAAGAAGAAGACTGCCGTGCACTCAACCCTCGGTGAGCGTGCGCTGGGGACGTCGAAGCCAGAGGGAAGCATCCCCACCCCCGACCAGCTCGCGGCCACCCTGCTGAAATCTGTCGACTCGACCACCATCGTGTCGCTCGGTAGCGACCTTCGGGTCGCGGGGCACCCCGCCTACAATTTGGTGCTGACCCCGAAGGCATCAGAAACACTGCTCGGGTCCGTCTCGATCGCGGTGGACTCCGAAACCGGGCTTCCCCTCTCCGTCGAACTCTTCGCGCGTTCGCAAACGACACCGGCGTTCAGCGTCGGGTTCACGAAGCTCGACCTCGGCGCGCCGGACGCGAGCCTATTCACCTTCACTCCGCCCGCCGGAGCGAAAGTTACCGAGAAGGCGCCGAAAGCCGACTCCACTCGGCCAACGGGCCCACGCTCACCGGCCGAGAAGCCGACCATCTCTGGCACCGGATGGGATTCGATCGTCGCCATTCCCGTCGACACAAGTGCTGCTGGCAAGAAGAGCCTCAGCGTGACATCCTCGCCGCTGTTTGGCAAGCTCACCACGAACGCGACCGGGGGACATCTCTTCCACACGAGTCTCGTCAACGTATTGCTGACGGATGACGGGCGGATATTCGCCGGTTCGGTGCCGGTGGAGAAACTCCAGGCGGCTGCCACAGCGAAGTGACCTCGCTAGCAAGCGAATTCGCGATCCGAACCGAGGGTCTGACGAAGCGGTTCGGTTCGCAACTAGCTGTCAACGGTGTGGACCTGCGGGTGCCCTCTGGAGCAGTTTTCGGATTCTTAGGACCCAACGGCTCCGGTAAAACAACGACGATTCGGCTGTTACTTGGCCTCGCATCGGCGACCAGCGGTGAAATCGAAGTACTCGGTCGACGCATGCCTGACGACCTCGCCTCCGTTCTGCCGGAAGTCGGCGCGCTCGTCGAAGGCCCCGGGTTTTATCCCTACCTGTCTGGGGCCGCAAATCTCTACCGCCTCGACGCTGCCGATGGCCACGCGACATCCGTCGCCCGTCGCGCGCGCGTACAGACCGCGCTTGAACGCGTGGGACTCTCGCACGCCGCGGGAAAAAAGGTGAAGGCATACTCGCTCGGCATGAAGCAACGGCTCGGAATAGCGAACGCACTGCTCATACCCCGTCGCCTGCTCATACTCGACGAACCGACGAATGGTCTCGACCCGCAGGGCACACGCGAGGTGCGTAGCTTGATCCGGTTGCTCGCTGGCGAAGGCACGACGATATTCGTCTCGAGTCACCTCCTGGCCGAAATTGAGCAGATCTGCACAGATGCCGCAGTAATGAGTGTCGGCCGTCTCGTGGCACAGGGGACGCTCTCCGAGCTCCGCGGGGTTGGGGGAGCGCGCGTGAGGCTGGAAAGTCCTGACCGGAATGCCGCGATTGCCGTTTTCACCAGGTTCGGGATGACGGTGGCCGAGCCCGGGCCAGACGGCACCGAGCTGCTGGCCTCGTTCGGTACGCTCGAGCCGGCCCCTGACACCGTGGTCGCCGCCCTCGTCGAGGCACACGTGCGGGTTTTCTCCTTCACTGTCGAACGTCCCAGTCTCGAACAGCGGTTCGTCGACCTCACCGGGGAGGGCTTCGATGTCGCGCAGTGATATGTCGGCGCTGCCCGACGCCGTGTTTCGCTCCCGACCGGCGCTCGGACTGCCACTGCTGGCATCCGAAATCTCGGTGCTTTTCCGCCGCCGTCGCACCTGGGCCATGCTCGCGTCTCTTGCCCTGATTCCCGTGCTGATCGCGCTGGCCGTGCGGCTGACATCGTCACGACCACCCTCGGGGCGTGGACCCGCTTTCCTCGACCAGGTGAGCCAGAACGGGCTGTTTGTGAGCTTCGTCGGACTGCTTGTGTCGGTGCCCCTGTTTCTGCCCCTGACGGTCGGGGTAGTAGCGGGCGACACGATCGCGGGTGAGGCGAGCGCTGGTACCCTCCGTTACCTGCTGATCGCCCCGGCGGGGCGCACGCGACTCCTGATCGTGAAGTACCTCGCTACCGCTGTCTTCTGCGTTGCGGCGACGTTAGCGGTCGCGATCGCCGGTGCACTCATCGGCGTCGCCCTCTTTCCGATCGGCCCGGTAACGCTGCTGTCGGGGGACAGCATCGCGGTGGGCGACTCGATCGTGCGGTCGCTGCTGATCGCCGCGTACATCACGGTCTCCCTTCTGGGACTCTCGGCAATTGGCCTGTTCATCTCTACGATGACCGATGTGCCGGTCGGCGCGATGGCCACCACGATCGTGCTTTCTGTCGTCTCCCAGGTGCTCGATTCGCTGCCGCAGCTCGACTGGTTGCATCCCTGGTTATTCAGTCACTACTGGCTCGGGTTCGCCGACCTGCTGCGGCAACCGATCTCGTGGGATTCTTTCGGCAGTAATGCACTGCTGCAGTCCGGGTACATCGTCGTGTTCGGCGCGCTCGCCTTCGGCCGCTTCACCACGAAGGACATCCTCTCCTAGCGACAATCCCTGTCGGCCAGTATCGGCCAATGTCGGCCGGGTCCGGCATCCTGTTGCCATGCCAGAACCGGTCGAAATGTGGTGGGCGAGGCGCCAGTGGTCGAAGGGTGCGGAGGTGCCCTACCCGATCGGTCGCTTCCGCGGGGATTGGGAGCGCTATCCGGTTCTGGTGCGCCAGTATCACCCCGACCTGAATTCAGGGATTACCCTCACCCAGGTCCCGCCCGCAGCCGAGGTCTATCTCGTCTGGCAGTGTGATTCCGGTCACCGGTTCGTCGCGACACCGGAGGAACAACGACAGCGCCCGGGGCAGTCACGCCGACGATCCACCTGGTGTCCGGAATGTGCGGCTGGGGCGACGAGACGGGCTGTGCCGACCCCCGCTCGCAGCCTCTCACCGATGCGTCCCCGTGCGGTTCGAGTTCCTCTGCGGAGCGCGCCGCCACGCTCCGCAGTGGGGGAAGCTTTTCACAGCGCCCTGGCCCCCAGGCCGGCCTCGGCGGCTGAAGGTGACCTGCGGCATCGACTCACCCAGAGGCTCGCCGTGGATTTTGGGTTCAACGCGGTGCGGGTCGCGCGCCCGTTCTTTGCGCGTCACGAAGTCTGGCCCGACATTGTGATCGACGAGCTGAGGGTTGCCATCGAGTACGACACGACCGGGCGCGATGGACTCGAGCATGTGGGGCGACGCGAAGAATCCGATCGGCGTAAGGATCGACTGCTTCGCGCGTCGGGCTGGGAGGTGATCCGGATCCGCTGTGGCAAATTGCGCGCAATCGGTCCCTGGGATATCGAGGCCGGGGGAATCTCAACGAAAACTGTGGACCGGCTCATCGAACGCCTTGGCGAGATCCGGGGTGAGCTGATCATCGCGAGCTATCGAGTTCACTGACTCGATGTGTGCCATTTCCTCCGCGTTAGCGAGAAATCCCCCACAATGGGAGAACCCCCACAATGGGGGGGCAGAAAGAGCACTGATGACCAGAAAAGATGGGGATCACCAGCCCTCTGGTGCACCGACCGCGCTCGCCTTCGGACTCAGCAATCACTGTGATGAGCTTTTTGCGCTGATGATGTCAGGCGCTACCTTCGATGCGGATGATCCGCACGGCTGCTGGCTTCGCGACCGCTATGCGGAGATCGTGCCGATGGTGTTACCGGATGTCCTGAGAAGTGTAGAGACCGGCACAGCGCTGACAACGGCGTCTCGACAGGCGATCCGACAATCCGCCATGCGCGCCCGTCAGTCCGACATTCCGCTCACTGTCGTGTTGCGCGGAGCGGTGCCCGCTCTGCGGGCGTTCGGTGTGTTCGTTCAGTCGTGGGATCATGCCTTCGATGCACGTGAGCTTTCCGTGGTGATGGGGCGCGCCTCCCTGATTGCCCTCGAACTCGGCGCCTGCTGGGCCGAAGCCTGGCTCGGGGATGCCCCTCGGCCGATCGATGGTGATTCGCTCGAACTCGTGGCGGTACCCGGGGAGGTGAAGAGCCCGGCGCTCGAGATGCTCGCACTGGCGGCATCCGGCCGTTCTAATGATCAGATCGCCGAGGAGACGGCCTATAGCCCGCAGGCGGTGAAGTGGCATCTCGCCCGAATCATGCGTGCCTGGCGGGTGAGCAATCGGGCGGCTCTCATCTCCGTGGCGTTCGTGCGGGGCGTGGTGGTGACGAGAACCGCACGGCCGGCACGTTCCGCTGAGAGGCCCGCTGACAAGTTCAGTGCTGGCCCCTAGCAGAGCGAGAGTGGGATCCAGGTGCAATCGGCTCTCCGGAGAGAGCGGCTCGACACTCTCCGCCCAACCGCGTGATTACGGGATGAGCCCGGCGCGACGAGCCGCAACCACCGCTTCGTAACGGCTTTCGGCTTCGAGTTTGCGCATAGCTGAGGAGAGGTAGCTCTTCACGGTACTTTCGGTGAGACCCAACTGGCGCGCGATGCGAGCATTCTGTTTGCCAAGGGCTACCTGAGCGAGAACGTCCAGTTCGCGTGGGGAGACCGGCGGCGAACCGGAGGAGGTTATCGCCCTTCTCGGGTTGAGTGCGTGGGAGGCGCGTTCGAGACGACGCGCGAGTTTCGGATCGTCGATTTCCCTGCCGATTTCCCGGAGTTCTGCGAACAGCGCCCGGCGATCCTGACGCTCGATCGGATCGGCGATTCGCAGCCCGGGGAGCCCGCCCTCACTCTCTAGCGCGGCAAGGCGGCGCTCAACTTCGTCGTGGACCGAATACTCCCAGGCGAGTGCACTCGCTACGCGAAGCGCCCCCTGCAACACCGCGTCACCGAACTGGGTCGGGGTGCGCTGGCCGCCATAGATCACTGCACGAACGGCCCCATCGACCACGATCGGCACTGCGAGCAGAGAGACGATTCCCTCGGCCGTCACCTCGCGGTCGTAGCGGTGGGTTATCGACGTCGCCTGCCGGTAATGCGTGGCAGTGACAGGCTTGCGCTCTGCGAGCGCCCGACCACCGAGGCCCTGCGTCGGTTCGATGACCAGCCCGTGGATGCTCTGCCCGAGCGTGCCGACGAACGAGGTGAGCGGGGCGCCATCGCGAGTGGCGAGCCCCCCGAAGGTTACGGGGAGGTCGATGCGCGATGAGAGCACGCGAAGGCTTTTTTGAAGCAGGTTCAGGTCGTAGGAGGGTTCGGATCCCGGTGTCGTTGCGGTCATTCCTCTACCTCCTTAAGGCGGTAGTCGGGCACTTCGATGTTCCCTTAGCCTGCATCGTAACAGGCCAGAGTCACCGACTCCCGGACCGTTCACGATGATCATTTCAAGGGAGAAATGCCATGGCGACGACCACACCACCACTCGATTCGCCCAACGATTCGCCGCTCACTCCGTTGCGGTTCCTCAAGCGCTCGGCCGAGGTCTTCCCGGCTAAGGCGGCCATCGTTTACGGTGCACGGCGTTACACCTATCTGCAATTCGCGGCCGTTACAGAAACGCTGGCTCGCGCCATCCGCTCGCGCATTGCCCCGGGGGATCGCGTGGCTTTCCTATCACCGAACACACCCGAGATGCTAATTGCGCAATTCGCGGTGCCTCTCGCCGGCGGCATCCTCGTCTCGCTCAATCCGCGCCTCTCGCCGTCGGAGGTGCGCTACGTGTTGGATCACTCCGAGGCGACCCTGCTGTTCTATGACGCCGAGTTCGCGTCGGTGGTGGGTGATTCGCTCGAACACTGCCCGTCGCTGCGGTCGATCATCGAGATTGGCGACGCGGAATTCGGATGCGCTGTGAGCGGCATCGAGATCGGCCAGGAGTCGCTCGCCGATTTCGAATCCGCTGGCTTGGCAGATGAGAGGCCAATGCGCTGGGAGATCGACGACGAGCGGGCGGTCATTTCGATCAACTACACCTCCGGCACCACTGGCAAGCCGAAGGGGGTGATGTACAGCCACCGCGGCGCCTATCTCAACGCGATGGGGGAGGTTTTCCATAATGGTCTTGACAACAAATCCGTGTACCTCTGGACACTGCCCCTCTTCCACTGCAACGGCTGGTGCACCCCGTGGGCGGTCACGGCAGCGAGCGGCACCCACGTGTGTCTGCGCGCGGTTCGGCCGGCATCTATCTGGTCAGCCATTGATGACCTCGGGGTCACCAACCTGTGCGGCGCGCCAACGGTCTGCAATGTGATCGCCAACGCCGATGAGGCGCATGTGCTGGTGCACCCGTTGCGGATTACGACCGCAGGCGCGCCGCCGTCACCGACCATCATCGAGCGGCTCGAACGGCTCGGGGCGACAGTGGTGCATGTGTACGGACTCACCGAGGCGTATGGACCCTTCACCATCTGCGAATACCAGGAGGCGTGGGATGCCCTGGCTCCGGCGGCCCGCGCCACGATGATTGCCAGGCAGGGGGTCTCGATGGTGCAGGCGGAAGCACCGCGGGTGGTCGACGAGGCAATGAACGACGTGGCTCCCGACGGTTCGACCATCGGCGAGATCGTGTTGCGCGGTAACAACGTCATGATCGGCTATTACCGGGATGAGGCTGCGACGACCGCAGCATTCGCCGGCGGATGGTTCCACACCGGTGACCTTGGAGTGATGCATTCCGACGGTTACGTCGAGGTCAAGGATCGCGCGAAGGACATCATCATCTCCGGTGGCGAGAACATCTCTTCGATCGAAGTGGAGAACTCGATTGCCTCGCACCCGAGCGTGGCGGATGTCGCGGTCGTGGCGTTCCCTCATGAGACCTGGGGCGAGCGCCCTGAGGCCTACGTGCTGTTGCACGAGGGACACTGTGCCACGGTGGAGGAGATATCCACCCACGCTCGGTTGACCCTCGCGCGATTCAAGGTGCCGGACTCCGTCGTGTTCGTCGATGCGCTACCGCGAACAGCCACCGGCAAGGTTGTCAAGGCCTCCCTACGGGCCCTCTCTCTAGAGTCCAGTCGCGTTTCAACACTGTGATCCCCTCAGCCACCGGGACGACACCCGTCGACCCGGTACGCACGACCCCCACCGCACGACACCCACCACACGAAGGAGTGTTTCATGAGCACCATCACCACCGATCACCGGTCATCCCGCTCTCAAGAATTTGATTCCCGGGCGGTCACTCCGCCGGCCTCGGAGCCGCGGATCATCGCGGATCCGGCCGCTCTCGGTCTCGGAGCGTTCGCTCTTACGACCTTTATGCTCAGTCTCGCCAACTCGGGTATTGTGGCGGGAGCGGGAGCGGCGGTGCTTGCAATCGCCCTGTTTTACGGTGGAATCGCGCAGCTCGGCGCCGGAATGTGGGAATTTGTGAAGGGCAACACCTTCGGCGCAACCGCCTTCACCTCCTATGGAGCGTTCTGGCTTGCATTCTGGTGGCTGTTGACCAATCCAGAGGTCGAAAAAGCGGCCGGTGCCGGCGGAGTGGGTGCATTCCTGCTCGCCTGGACGATCTTCTCCGCCCTGATGACGGTGGCGTCGAAGAAGACCAACGCGGTGCTCTTCGCAACCTTCGTTGCGGTAACCCTCACCTTCGTCGCGTTGACGATCGGCGCCTTCACGGGTGTCGTGGGCATCACACGACTCGGCGGATGGCTCGGACTCGTCGCTGCCGGACTCGCCTGGTACGGATCCTTCGCTGTGGTCACTAATGCAACCTGGAAACGCGTAGTGCTTCCGGTGTGGCCAAGCGCCTGACACCCCGGCAGAGGTCGGCGGATCGGTATAGCGTTTCCCCTGCCGGATGATTTCCATCCCTCGAGAGGAGACTGCCATGACGACACTCAAGGATCGGCCTCACACCGCGCTCGTGGTGATCGACGTGCAAACCGGTGTCGTCGCCGATGCCTATCAGCGTGATGCGGTGGTCGCCAACATCAACACCCTCGTCGGCAAGGCTCGCGACGAGGGTGTCGCGATCGTCTGGGTGCAGCACTCGGACGAGGGACTGGAAAACGGAAGCGACGACTGGCAGTACGTGCCGGAGTTGGTGCGCCGGGATTCTGAACCGGTGGTTCACAAGACCTTCGGAGATTCCTTTGAAGGGACCGATCTCGAGCTGGTGCTGGCCGACATCGGGGTCGGCCGCCTGGTCGTGACCGGTGCGGAGACGGATGCCTGCATCCGGTCCACAATCCACGGTGCATTCACGCGCGGCTACGACGTCACCCTCGTTGGTGACGCCCACACCACCAACGACCAGAGTGAGTGGGGTGCGCCACCGCCGGAGCAGGTGATCGCCCACACTAACCTCTATTGGCAATTCCAGGGCGCTCCGGGTCGCACTGCCGCCGTGACAGAGACCGTCGGAGTGTCATTCGCCGGGTGAGATCGGCCGCACTACAGTTCGACGAGGATTCCTGCTTCGGCCCCGGTGGCGTCCGTGGCCAGCACCACGATCATCGGCCCGTAGGGCGGCAGCCATTCACTGTGCGGCTCGTTCGCCTCCGATGCCGGGAGCCGGATGCGTGCGCTGAAATCGTCTCCCGCCCTCGAAACATCCGCTTCGGTGCCGTTCACGTACACCCGCACGGCCAAGCTCTCCGCGGGAGAAGTCGCCAAGCCAGAGATCGTGATCACCCGTGAGCCATCGGGTTCGTCGATGACGCGCACCGGCTCGGTCCGCAGTTCGATCGCAGCGGGCGATGTGGCGGCCCTTGGACCGGTGTCGGCCGCATCGTCAAGCGCGGGGGTACGCGGCGGCGTAACCCGCAATCGGGTTGCCGTCTCGTACGCACCGGCGAGCTGGAGGAGGCGCGAATCGTCGTAGGCCGCGCCGAGGAAGCTCAGCCCGACAGGCATCCGAGTGTCTTCCATCAGTCCCATCGGCACGGTGACGCTGGGGATTCCGAGGTGGCGGGGAACGAGATTACCGTTGGCGACCCAGGTGCCATTTCGCCATGCCTCCTCCGCCGACTGCGGTGAGGTGTCCGAGTCGGAGCGCCCGATGTCCGCGACGGCGGGGAAGACCACCGCGTCGAGGCCCAGTTCGGCCAGCCAGTTTTCGAAATCGACTCGGCGGGTCTCTTCGAGGCCGAGCAGCCCTTCGCGAAGTGACGGAATGTCCGCGAGCGTCGAGATCCCGACCGCTCGGGCTCGCGTGACGTAGTCCGCCAAGTCGAAATCGAGCTCTCCATACCGGTCGGGCAGCGCGCCGGAGGGGTGGGGGAAGATGCGGTCGCTATCTACGTCAGCGAGTGCATGCAGCGCCGGGTCGTTGTTACTCTCGAGGAAATCGTGCAAGGCGAGCATCGACAGCTCCCACAACTCCCGGTCGGCGAATTCTGCCGGAACGATGCCGCGGTCCACCATCGACAGTGCTCCCGGCCGGTCTCGTTCGTAGTTGGAGACCACCGGAAAGTCGACTTCGACCACTTCGGCGCCGAGCGATTCGAGGGCACGACGCGCCTCTTTCCAGAGGGTGATGACCGAGGCACGCGTCGCGATGGGGGATGGCGCGCCGTCGTCTGCATTGATGTACATGCGCGGAACGCCGAGTCGCCGACCGCGCAGCGAGGCATCCTGTCGGAGTGCGTGATAACTCGGTGGCCGCACCTCGGAGGAGGTCGGTATCGATACCCATGGCTGCTCACGCCAGAAGTCGCCACGGCTGTGGGGATCGTCAGCGACGACCACATCGAGCACTCGAAGCAGGTCACCGACCGACCGCGTGTGAGGCACAACCACGTCCATAGTGGGCACCAGTGGCCAGTTACCGCGCACGGAGATCACGCCTCGCGACGGGGTGTACGCCACCAGGGCATTGTTCGAAGCGGGAGCGCGACCCGATGACCAGGTCTCCTCGCCGAGCCCGAATGCGGCAAAGCTCGCTGCGGTGGCCGTGCCTGATCCGTTGGAGGAGCCCGAGGCGAAGGCGGCGGTGAGGTAGTCCGCGTTGTAGGGGCTCTCCGCTCGTCCATACAGGCCGCGCTGCATGCCGCCGTTAGCCATCGGCGGCATGTTGGTGAGTCCGATCAGCACGGCGCCGGCCGCGCGAAGGCGACCGATCGTGAATGCGTCATCCGTGGCGATGAGGTGCTCGAAAGCGGGGGAGCCAGCCGCGACGGTCATCCCGCTCACCCGGTAGCTGTCTTTTGCGGTGTAGGGGATCCCGTCGAGCAACCCAAGGCTCTGTCCGCTGGCCCGGCGAGCATCCGATGCCGCAGCATCCGCGAAGACCTTCGGGCTCAGCACCGGAACCGCATTCAGGCGGATACCGCGTCGATCGTAGAACGCGATGCGATTGAGGTACCGGGCGACGAGGCCGACACTCGTGACCGTGCCAGAGGCCAGGGCCTCCGCGAGTTCGTCGATGCTCGCGTCGACGACGGTGAATTTCTCGGGGGAGGGGGTCATCCGGTGGCTCCGAAACCGGCGTTCGGGCTGCGGGGCTGTTGTTGTGTGATGCAGTGGATTCCTCCTCCACGGGCAAGGATCTCGCGCGCATCGACAGTGACGACCCGTCGATGCGGATAGGCCTGCTCCAGGATGTCCCGAGCGGCGGCATCCGCTCGCTCTTCGCCATACCCGCAGGCCACGACCCCGCCGTTGACAACGAGGTGGTTGACATAGTTCCAGTCCACAAAACCCGCGTCATCCGTCAGGGTGGCCGGAGCCGGCAGATCGATGATGTTCCATTCGCGCCCGGCCGCATCCGTGGTGTGCTCGAGAAATGCTCGCAGCTCGCGAGATACGGAGTAGTCGGGATGCCCGGGATCGTCCTGGCGGTGGAGGAGCAGAGTGCCGGGCGAGGGTATCGCGGCGACCATGTCGACGTGCCCGCGGGTTCCGAGCGCCTCATAGTCGCGAGTCAACCCGCGGGGAAGCCAGATGACGTGGGTCGCGCCGATTGTGCGCTCGAGCTCCCGCTCGACTCGCAGCCGGTCCGCGTAGGGATTGCGAGCCGGATCGAGTTGCACGGTTTCGGTCACCAGCACCGTTCCTTCGCCATCCACATGGATCGCGCCGCCCTCGTTCACCAGCAACGACGACACCAGCTCGGCCCCGGCTTCCGCTGCGACAAAACGCGCGATTTCCCGATCCTTACCCCAGCTCGCCCCGGCCATCCCTCCCCAGGCGTTGAAGACCCAGTCGACCGCACCCAACTTTCCGGTGTGGTCGAAAACAAAGGTGGGGCCGAAGTCCCGCATCCAGAAATCGTCGAGCGGAGCTTCGCGAACGGTGATGTCAGAGGAGAGCATCTGCCTCGCTCGATCCGCTTCGAGGGGGTCGACCACCATCGTCACCGGCTCGAACTCCGCCACGGCGTTGGCGACATTCGCCCACGCGGCGTAGCCAGCCTCAGCCTCGGCGGCGCTCGAGCCGAGCACCTGCCCTTGGCGTGGAAACGCCATCCAGATGCGATCGTGGGGTGCCGTCTCGGCCGGCATCCGCCAGCTCATGCCTGTTCCAACGGCGCGAGTGTGGTCATCGGGAATCCGCTCGTCTAGGGTGGGAGAGACCCTATTGGTACATGCACCAATAGGAAGATGGTGCCAGTCAATCTCACGGGAATTGCGATGTCAATAGTCGGCTCACGGTCTCGCCGAATGGATCCTGCCGAACGCCGGCACGAGATCGTCACGGCCGCGAGCCGGGTCGCCATAGGGGAGGGGCTGGAGCGCGTCACTGCGAAGCGGGTCGCCGAGGAGCTCGGGGTAGTGCCCGGGTTGATCAACCACTATTTCGGTTCTGTGGATGACCTGGTCGCGGCGGCCTTCGGCCACGCGGCGGGGGCGGAGCGTGCCGTTGTGTATGGCACGGTCTCAGCGGGGGCTGGACCGCTTGATGAGCTCAAGCGCCTGCTGGCCGCATTCCTGCAGCCCGATCGGGACCCCGTGAGCCTGTTGTGGCTCGACGCGTGGCAGGCGTCACGCCGGCGCCCAGCGCTGCTAACGGAAGTGGTGCGGCAGATGGAGGCGGATACCGCGCAGCTTTCGATGTTGATCACGCGAGGTATCGAATCGGGTCATTTCGTCACCATCGATGCGGCCTCGACGGCCCTCCGGATCATGGCGCTCATTGACGGCCTGAGCATCCAAGCGGCCACGCGGGCGCAGATCGACTACAGCACGGTTGTCGACCTGGTCGTGGGCACGATCCAATTGGAGCTCGGGCTTGCGCCGGGGGAGCTCACCGGCTGACAGTCTTTCACCGAGGTCCGATTCGTGTCAGTGAACCGGTGTTTCACAGGGCCTTCCCTCGGGGGTGCGGGTGCAACGACCTTCCGCAGTCAGGCCCTCGACTTCGCGGGGGAGCGCGGCTTCGTCAGGGTCACATGGACGATTGCGCAACGCGACTGTTGCGTCTCGGTTCGATTACTGCAACTCTAGGGTTGCAGTAATCGACCGAAAGGAAAAGAATATGACCATGACTGAAAACGAGTCCTCCATCGTCGACAGCGATGACTTCACAGTGCGGCGCACCATCACGATCGCGGCTTCGATCGAGAAAGTTTGGGCCACAATTACGGAGGCCACCCACATTGCGCGATGGTTTGGGCAGTCCGCAGTGCTCGACACGGTCGCCGTAGGTGCCGTCGGCACCTTCTCCTTCGATGGCTACGGCACTTTCCCAATGCGAATCGAAGAGTGCGACCCGCCCCGGACGATCGCCTACCGCTGGGGTGACGGTAATCCGCACGCGGTCGATCCGTTCGAACCGGATCGCTCGACCGTTTTCCGCTTTGTGCTCGACGTCGTCGACGGAGGGACCCAGCTCACGGTTGTCGAATCAGGCTTTGGTGGCCTGTCTGATCCGGCCGCGAGCATGGAGAGCCACCGCGGAGGCTGGGACGCGGAGCTGGATGAGCTGGTCGCCTACCTGGATGGGGGATCGTGACCACAAACACCCTTGTTCCGGTGCTCGCCGCTCTCGGCGATGAGACACGGTGGAGCATCCTGGTGGCACTCGGCGAGCGTGACGCGTCCGCGTCGGCCCTCGCCGGGAAGCTCCCGATCACGCGCCAGGCGATTGCCAAGCATCTCGCCGTGCTGCAGGCGGTCGGGCTGGTGGCATCCGCGCGCAGGGGTCGTGAATTGCGGTACCGCGTGCTGGGCTCACAACTCAGCGAGACCGCTCGGAAGCTGGAGCAGATCGGCGCCGATTGGGACCGCCGACTGGTCGCGATCAAGCGGATCGCGGAGGAGCTTTAGCGAAGTCAGGGGCGATTCCATCGACTCGGAATGCAAGAGTTTCTTGCCAGGCCGGCAGAATCTTATGTTCCCATCGCGTCCGGAAAAGGCCTGCAGTTACGACGAGAGGCGAAGACCTGGCTGGCGGCGGGGCCAGAGTGTTCAAGACTGGAGCGATGATGCAAGCTGTCGAACCAAACTCCGAACGCTGCCTCGTCTTCGCTGGCCCCGCAGAGCATCCCCTCTGCCTCACGACACTCTACGAAATGCTCGCGACCTTCTGGCACTAAACCACTACTTGACATAATGTGCATTATCAGCGATTACGGCACGAGCGAACCAGCCTGATGCACCGGCCCGATCAGGGATACTTAAACCATGTCATCGTTCTTCTCGCTGGTTCTCTACGCCGGTATCGCGATCCTCGTCCTCATGGCCGCACTCGTCGCCGTCGTCGCGGTTATCGGCATCGTCGTTTCGTTCTCGCCGACACTGATTCCGGGGTTATTGCAAAGCTGACGCGATTCAGACTTCGCCCGTTTCTTGACATAACGGTAAAAGGCTACTGTTGCTCGCCGGGGCCCAGAAATCGTTCGATGGCCTCGACCACGAGTTGGTGATCGGCAAGCTGGGCAAGGCCCGAGACCGTCACTGTGCCAATGAGCCCGGAGTCACGGATGTTGATCGGAAACGATCCGCCGTGGGCGGCGTAAAGGAAGGTGTCGTTCCACTCGCGGGCCTCGAATGGCGTGCCGGTGGAGCGATGGCGCAGCCCCACGAGAAACGAACTGTTGCCGAACCGACGAACAGTGCGCACCTTGCGCTCGATCCACTGGTCGTTGTCCGCTGCGGTGCCGGCCAGTGCGGCGTGGAAGAGCAGCTGGTCACCCCGGCGGATGTCGATGGTGATGGTGTGAGCGCGCTCGGTGCCGAGCTCCACCAGAAGGCATCCGAGTTCCCAGGCATCGGCGTTGCTGAACCGCGTGAATACGAGGCGCTCTTCCTGGGCTTCGATCTCGGCGATGAGGCCGGCGGTGTCTTCGGTCATGGTGAGCCTTTCAGTGGGAGGGCAGCTGGTCGCGGATGAGGTCGATCAGCTCCGGAGGACGAAACGGTTCGGTTGTGCTGGCGAGCTCGTCGATCGTCCACCAGCGCGTCTCGAGCACGTCGAACTGCTCCTCCGCCGTCCAATTCTCTCGCGACGGTTCGAAAGCTGTCGTGCGCAATACGTAGTACTCGGCGTGACCCGTGTCGTGATCTCCCCCGGCATAATCCGGTATGAAATCCTGGCCCCACACCGGCTCACCGAGATCGGGGATGTCGAGGCCGGTCTCTTCGAACAGCTCGCGCCGCGCCCCTTCTGCATGGGTCTCCCCCGGCTCCACTCCGCCACCGGGCGTGATCCAGCGCGTCTGCTCTGCGGGGACCGATCCGACGGTGAGGTACAACAAAATACGATCCCGTTCATCGAAGAGCAGGATCCGAGAAGTGAGTCGATGTCGATTCGGCACTCAGTGCCCCGGATTCGCTGTGGAGGGCAGGTAGCGTGACCACCAGTCCAAAACCGCTTCGAAACGCTGCAGCCGGTGCCTGGGTCGACCACTTCGACTCAGTTCGTGGTTCTCCCCCGGGAAGATGAGCAGCTCGGCTTCGACCCCGTTCCGCTTCAGCGCGGCGTAGTAGCGCTCGCCCTGGCCGAGCGGGCACCGCAGGTCATCTTCCGAATGGATCACCAGGGTCGGTGTCGTCACCTGGCCCGCCACCGCCTGCGGGCTCTGCTCACGCATCCGGTGCGGATCCGTGCCGGTGTATTCGTCGCTGAAGAATGAGCCGATGTCGGAGGTGCCGACGAATGCCTCGGGGTCGAGGTAGCCGCGCTCGACGATCGCCCCGGCGAAACGGTGATCGTGAGCGATGATCCACGCCGTGAGGTAGCCGCCGTACGACCCACCCATCACGCCGACCCGCGCGCCGTCGAGCATCGGATGTCGCGCGAGGGCGCCCTCGAGGAAGTCCATCACGTCCGTGAAGTCGACAGTGCCCATCCGGTGGCGGATGGCACGTCCGTGGGCCTCCCCATAGCCGGCCGAACCGCGTGGGTTGCACATCACCACGGCGTAGCCCGCGTCGACGTAGACCTGCGCTTCGTCGAAAAACGCGACCTCCCACTGGGTGAACGGACCGCCATGGATCACGAGCAGTACCGGATGCGGTTCCTCCTGGTCTACGGGCGTGAGCACCCAGCCGTGCACCTCTCCACCGTCGCGGGAGGTTATGGACAACTCGTCAAGCGGGGTCACTCCGGTACCGCGAAGGGCCGCGGAAAAATCGGTGAGCGGGTGGAGCCCCTGCGGGGTGATGAGGCCGAGCTCGCCCATCGACGCGGGAGCGGTGTAGCCGACGACGATCGCCCCGCCGAGCGAATCCGTGCTGTGCACCACGACCTCGTCGGCGACAACGACTGCGACAGTCCCCTCACGGGTAATTTGCCATAGCTGTGCCCTGCCGCGCGTGAGCGCGTGCACGAGGGCTCCGTCGGTGGTGACGGTGAGTTCGCCGTCGAGATCGACCATGCTCGGGTCAGTAAGCAACCGGACCGCCTCCCCCGGTGCATCCCGCAGCCAGAGCTGGTTGCCGCGGCCGACGAAGTCGACGCCATGCTCCCCCAGGTCTCCCCCAACGAACCATAAATCGCCGCCCGGACCGTATCCAATACGGGAGATGCTGTACCGACGGTGTTGGCCGGTGACCTGCACGGCCTCCGGCCGCGAGTCTCCAGCGCCCGACAGGTCGATTTCGAACACGTTATTAGCAAGGTCGAGATCCCGGTCCGGATGCCGGGCCGAGACCACCGCGAGGGTCGAGCCATCCGGCGAGAAGGCGAGGTCGCCGTGATCGAAGTCCCCCTCGGTGAGTCGTCGCGGCTCGGGAATGGACACTACCGGCTCTGGCATCGGATCCTGCGCCGAGGGCGCCGCGGCGTAAGGGGGTTCGTCGTCGATGTGCGGCACGTCAACGAGGAACACGTGCCGACGCCGATCGATGGTGTAGCCGAATCCGTTGGAGCGGTATTTGAGAGTGCTGATGCGGCGCGGCGGCTCGGCGCCCTGGCCGAGATTTGCGACGGTGCCGTAGCGACCCTCATCGGCGACAGCGGCAGTGAAGGCGATCCGGTGGGAGTCCGGAGACCATCGCCAGGCAGTGATGCCGAGCTTCTGGTCGGTCACCTGCAGTGCTTCTCCGCCGTTGGCGGCCATGATGTGGAGTTGTCCTGGCCCGTCCCCTAGTGATCGAACAAAGGCGAGCAGAGCGCCATCCGGCGAGAACCGCGGACTCGAATCGCTCACGCCCCGGGTGATCCGGTGAGCGCCGGAGCCGTCGAGATTCACGCTCCACAGCTGGCCGACGACACGGTCCGCGTCAAGATCCGGCCGGGAAACCGCGGTAACGGCACGCGTGCCATCCGGATGGATCGTGGGGCGGGACACACTGGAGAGCAGGGGCAGATCGGTGGCTTTCATTGCCTCCCATGCTATCCACCGCCACCTTCAGCGCGACCCTCAGCGCGACCGGATCGGTCAGGCGGTGCCGAACTCGCTCACGTCGCCCACCAGGCGTGTGTGGTCCTCAGGGATGCCCTCGACCGCCGCGGCGACGATCTCCGCCGCGAATTCGCTCACGTTATAGAGGCGTCCGGCGGAGTCCTTGCGGGCGCTGATCGCCCCGGGATTGGCCCGCTCGAGCAGGGTAGCCGTGATGGTTCCCTCGATCATGTCACCGGAGACGACCACGAAGCCGATGCCCGCAGCATCCAGGATCGGGATCATCTCGAGGAGGGCGTCCTCGCCCGCGCGCTTACTGAGCGCGACCGGTAGGTATTCAGGCATTGTCGGGGTGGAGTGGATGAAGTGCGCCTGGTGGCTGGTCACGAAGATCACCCGTGAGCCAGGCGCGAGCAACGGAATCGCCGTGTTGAGCAGGGTGACCTGGGCATCGCGGTTCAGCTGCATCGCGTAGTCCTCGGCCATGCCGGACTCCATGCCTCCGGAGGCATTCATCACGAGGATGTCGAGGCCGCCCCACTCGCTCTCGATCGTGTCGAACATGGCGGCCACCGAAACCGGGTCGGTGAGATCCGCGCCGATGGCGATGGCAGATCCGCCGGCCGCGACGATCTTGTCGACGAGTTTGGTGGCCCGCGCTTCCTTGTTGCGAAAGTTGATCACAACGCTTGCACCGGCCTCGGCGAGGGAGGCCGCCGTTTCTGCACCGATGCCGCGGGAGGAGCCGGTGACAAGGGCTCGGAGCCCATCGAGCGATCCGGCGGCGAGTTGATTTGTCACGGGGAGACTCCTGGATTCCATGGGCGGTCGTGGCGCGTCGCCACGGGTCACGAGAATAGCAAGATCAGGCAGTTTCGCGGGAGCTGGTGCTAGTTTCAAGGCATAAGACTCGCAAGGGGTGCAGCTGGATGATCGTTGATTTCCTCACGATGTATGCCTGGATTTTCTGGGTGGCACTGCTCCTGATCTTCGTGATCGTCGAGGTGATCACCGTCGACTTCACCTTTCTGATGCTCGCCGGCGGCTGCATCGGCGGTCTCATCGCAGGCCTCCTCGGGGCGCCGTTCTGGGCTCAGATTTTGATCGCCGGTGTGCTCGCTCTCCTGTTGCTATTCGTTGTGCGGCCCGCGATAAAACGCTCGCTCGGGCGCGGAGCCGACCAGACCCCCACCAACGTCGCGGCCCTGCTCGGCAGCGGCGGCACGGTAACGACTCCCTTCGTCGACGGCCAGGGCCACGTAAAGCTCGCAAATGGCGAGACCTGGACTGCCCGCCTTTCACAGGCCACCACTGATCGACCGGTCGATACCGGTGAACGCGTCGTCGTTACGGCGATCGAAGGGGCGACCGCGATAGTGGTCCCCGCAGAAGGGACAGCACTGTGACCACCGACCTGTTCGGCCAGATCATCCTGGTGATTGTGATTATCATCATCGCAATTTTTGTCTTGACCATCCTGTTCCGGGCGGTGAAGATCATCCCGCAGGCACGAGCCGGCGTCGTTGAGCGTCTCGGCAAGTACCACAAGACCCTCCAGCCCGGCCTCAATATTCTGGTTCCCTTCATCGACCGGGTGCGGCCGCTCATTGACATGCGCGAACAGGTCGTCTCCTTCCCGCCCCAGCCGGTGATTACCGAAGACAATCTTGTTGTTTCGATCGACACGGTCGTCTACTTCCAGGTCACGGATGCCCGTGCCGCCACCTATGAGATTGCCAACTATCTCGGCGCCGTCGAACTGCTGACGACCACCACCCTGCGTAACGTCGTCGGAAGCCTGAACCTCGAGGAAGCACTCACCAGCCGCGACAACATTAACGGCCAGCTGCGCATCGTGCTCGACGAAGCGACCGGTAAGTGGGGCGTGCGTGTCGGACGTGTCGAGCTCAAGGCGATCGATCCGCCGGTCTCTATCCAGGACTCGATGGAGAAGCAGATGCGTGCCGAGAGGGACCGTCGTGCGCAGATCCTCACTGCAGAGGGCACCAAGCAGGCCGCCATCCTGCAGGCAGAGGGATCTCGGCAGGCCGCGATCCTCGAGGCCGAGGGTGGCGCGAAGGCCGCCGTGCTTCGGGCCGAGGGCGAAGCGCAGGCGATCACCACGGTCTTCCACGCCATCCATGCCGGTGACCCGGACAGCAAGCTGCTGGCCTACCAGTATCTGCAGATGCTACCCAAGATCGCCGAGGGCGACTCGAACAAGCTCTGGATCATCCCATCGGAGCTCACCGAAGCGATCAAGAGCATCACGGCTGGCTTCGGTGCGAGCCTCGGTGGAAACACTCCAAGTCACGCTGCCGCGACCCCTCCGGCCACTCCCCCGGCGCCGCCGGCAGTGCCGAGCACTCCCCCAACTTTGCCAGCACCTATCCCGCCCGCCGTCTAGGCCACTGGCTGACAGGGGAACCGGTCGGCTGGCGCGGTCGGTTTCTGCAACAAGGCACTCTGCGTCTATGTGTGTGTATAGGTACGGGTCATCGCGATGTGCAGCCGCACGGCCATTCAACCCGGTGCGCGTGATATCACGACGGAGGCGAGGCGAAAGATAGCGTGGCTGAACCAAGCACGATCGGTACCGGCGACGGGTTCTTTTTTGGCCCGCTGCCCCGCGTCCTTGCACACCGAGGCCTGGCAACGGATGCGCCGGAAAACACTCTTCTCGCTTTTCTCTCTGCCCTTGCGATCGGCGTCACCCACCTCGAGACCGACGTGCATGCGTCGGCCGACGGGGTGGCGGTCCTCAGCCATGATTCCGATCTGGCGCGCACAGCCGGAATGGCCGTGCGCATTGATGAGCTCAATTTCGCGGAGCTCAGTGGGGTCGACCTGGGGCACGCTCAGACCTTCCCCAGCCTCGAGGAGGCGCTCAACGCCTTCCCGGAGGCGCGATTTAATCTTGACCTCAAGTCGGATGCGGCGGTTGTGCCTGCCGTCGCGGCTATTCTCCGAGCTCACGCGGTGCATCGAGTGCTCGTGACCTCCTTCGATAATAGGCGCCGGCTGCGGGCGGTACAGGCGTTGCCGGGAGTCGCTACCTCGGCATCAGCTGCGCCCTTCGCCGGCGCCCTATTGGCTGTGAAGCTCGGCCTGGTGCCGCTCGCCCGTCGCGTGCTGCGTGACGTGCAGGCCGTGCAGGTACCCGAGCGATTGCGAGGAGTGCGCGTGATCTCCCCACGAACAGTTCGTCTCCTCAAGGCGGCCGGCGTTGAGGTGCATGTCTGGACGATCAACGAGCCGGCGGACATGAGACGGCTACTCGATCTGGGAGTCGACGGGCTGGTGACAGACCGGGCGGACCTCGCTCTTGAGGTGGTGAGAGAGGCTCACTCCCGTGAAGAGTAGCCTGTGAGTTTGCTGGAATCGCCGCGTGATGGAAAGGTTATGTCCAGCTTGTGGGTTTATAACTGGTGATTGCATCGCGAGAGAGGACCACATAATGGCGGATCGCAGTTTGCGCGGAATGAGACTCGGATCCCAGAGTCTTCAGAGTGAAGAAGGCGTGACCTTCTCCCCGCGGAAAAAAAGTACATATCAGGCCGTAGACGGCTCCACGTTCGAGGTCACCTTCTCCTCTGACGCGGAGATTCCCACGGTGTGGGAATCCCCGAAGAGCGGCCTGGAGGGCCGACTTCTCGGTGAAGACGGAGTGCAGGTCGAGCCGGAACCGTCGGATGCCAAAATCCCGCGCACCCACTGGGACATGCTGCTCGAACGTCGCACCCGTGCCGAACTAGAAGAACTGCTCCAGGAGCGGCTCGACTTCCTTCGGGCACGCAAAGGACAGCACAAGGTCGGCGCGTAGTCGTCCATCCGGAGACCTAGCCGATTGCCATCGTGATGGTAATCGGCTATTTTTCTGCCCGGAATGCGGGCGCCGGGGGGTTCGAGGAGCGGCGGCCCGAGATTCCCCACAGCGTCACCCGCAGCAGGGCTTCGACGACGATGCCCGGGTGCATCTTCGAGTGACCGGCGGTGCGTTCGATGAAGACGATCGGATGCTCGACGACGCGCTTTCCCGCCCGCTCGAGACGCCATGCCAATTCCACTTGAAAGCAATAGCCCTGCGAGGATACGGCGGACAGGTCAAGCGTGCGCAGCGCTTGCGTGCGGTAGACCCGGAATCCCGCGGTGATGTCGTGGATACCAGAGCGGAGCATTGCCCGCGAGTAGGTGTTGCCGGCGCGAGAGATTGCCTGGCGGATCAACGGCCAATTGCGCACCGATCCGCCCCGCACCCAGCGGGACCCGATGACGAGGTCCGCTCCCGCTGCCGCAAGACTGAGCATCGCCGGAAGGTCCGCCGGGTCGTGGGAGCCGTCGGCGTCTATCTCCACGACGTAGCGGTAGCCCCGCTCGATGGCGTGGGCGAAGCCGGCCAGGTAGGCCCGCCCGAGGCCGTCCTTCGCCGGGCGATGCAGCACCGTGAGCCCCGGGTCGGCCGCGGCGAGACGATCTGCAAGCCGCCCCGTACCATCCGGGCTCGAATCATCGATGATGATCACGTCGGCCTGCGGCACCGACTGCCGGATGCGGCCGAGAACCGTCTCGAGGCTCTCGATCTCGTTGTAGGTCGGCAGGATGATGAGGGTCTCAGCCACGGCGACCCCTGCCGCGGGAAGAAGCGGACCGCGCGCGACGCGGCGCTAACAATATGCCGACGGCCAGGCTGGCCAGTCCGAAGCCCGCGACGATCCATTCGATCTGGCGACCGGCGAACATCGCCGGGGTGAGTGTCGTGCTCAACGGAATGGTCTCGACCATCGCACCGCGGGTGAAGGTGGGCAGCTTCGCGATCACCCGGCCGTCGGGAGCGAACATGGCGCTCACTCCGACGGTGGATTCGTTGACGACGCTTCGACCGGTCTCGATGGCGCGCAGCCGGGCGATGGCCACCTGCTGCACGCTCTCGTCGGAGTGTCCGAAGTCGGCGTTGTTGGTGGGGGCGAGGATGAACTCCGCTCCCCCGTCGACCATCCGGTGGATCAGCCCGTCGTCGACGATGTCGAAGCAGATCGCGAGCCCCGCCATCACGCCGTTGATGTCGAAGACATTGGAGCGCGTGCCGAAGGTGTAGTCACGCGGTACCAAATCGAACAGGCTCGGCGCGAGTGGATACCAGAAGGAGCGATCTGGCAGGTACTCGGCGAACGGCACCGGATGGATCTTGTCGTACTGGGCGACCGATCCCGCGCCGTTCTTCCACAGCAGCAGGCTGTTGAATGTCTGCCCCTGAGCATTCTCGGTCCTGGTACCGGTGACGAGTGGGGCCTGCATTTTCTCGGAGACGAAGTCAAGGGTCCTGGCCGCCTGCTCGTTGCGGAGCGGATCGATGTCGGAGGCGTTCTCCGGCCAGACGATGACGTCCACCTTCTTTCCGAGGATCGGTACGGTGGCCTGCAGGTGATCGTCGAGGCTGTCGCCCGGCTGGATCTGGGCGAACAGGCCGGAGTTGGAATTGCCCTGCACCGCGGCGACACGAATGCTGCCGGATTCGAATACCGGCCAGGCTGGGAACAGCGCCGCGATGAGGAATGCGGTCGCGGCGATCATGCCCCGCGTAGTAACGCGCACGCGCACCGTGCGCACGGCCTGCAGCAGCACAGCGCTGAGCAGGGCGATGACGAAGCTGACACCGGACATTCCGAGCCAGGCGACAAGCGGTGCGAAGGTGCTGTCGGACTGGGAGAAGGCCAGACGCCCCCAGGAGAAGCCACCGTAGGGCCAGACGCTGGTAATCGCCTCACGAAGCACCCAGAGCCCCGCCAGTACCGCGGGAAGACCAACCAGCTGCGCTCCCGTACCCGACCACACTCGCGGAACGTGGCGCCAAGCCAGCGCCATCAGCACGCAGCCGAGGGCGAAGAATACCGATTCGAGCCCGGCGAGGGCGAGCCACGGCACCGCACCGAGATAGACCGTGAGCCAGAGGATGTGATTGCCAAAGAATGCGAATCCGCCGACGAACCCGACGAGGAATGCCGACCACGCCCGGCGACCGTGGAGCGACCAGAGCATCAACGCCGTGCCGACGAAGATGAGCGGCCACCATCCGATACCCGGGAAGGCGGCAGCGTTGGCATAGCCGGACAGTGCCGCGACAAGGACTGCAGCCGTGAGTGGGAGCGGTCGCGAGAGCCATCCGGAGGTGGCCCCCGGGCGGGGCGGGAGGCTCGAACGCACCCGACCAGCCTAAATGGAGCGTGCGGGGACGGCCGCCATCAGGATCTGTAGCGCAGTCACGCGACCGAGGAGTACGCCACGATGCCGCGGCGAATGGACTCAAGCGCTTGGCGTGCCGTGCGTCCGACGGTGCCGTCGGCTACCACCGAGAGCTGGTCGAGCAGGTCGATCGTCTGTTTTGTCATGCGCACGAAGTCCCCGGCCGCGAGCTCCGACTCGAGCAGCACAGAGTCGAGGGACACGCCCTGGGCCCAGCGGTTCATCGCGAGCGACAGTCCGGTCGAGAGTGGATTACTCCCGGGGAGCTTGTGATCGCGTTCGATGTCGTCGAGCTTCGACCACAGGTCCGTCGTCTTCTCGAAAGCCGGGCGGAAGGCACCCTTCGGGAGGTAGCGGTCCGACGTCTGGCCCTCATCCCGCCGCGGCTCGTAGACCAGGGCGGCGGCCATCGCAGCGAGACCAGCGGGATCGAGGTCTTTCCAGACTCCACGGCGCAGGCATTCGGCCACGAGCAGATCGCGTTCTCCGTAGATGCGACGGAGAGTGCGCCCGTGCACGGATGCGGTCACTTCGCCGGTCTCGGAACGCAGCAGGTAGCCGAGCTCGAGCAGGACGTCGGTCACGCGATCGAAGATCTTCGCGACCGCGCCGGTGCGGGCGCGGATCTGGCGGCTGAGCTCATCCGTCTGCTTCTTCAGCTTCCACCAGCGCTCCGCCCAACGGGCGTGTGACTCGCGGTCGTTGCAGGTGTGGCAGGGATGCTGCTTGAGCCGTTTGCGCAGGGCCGCGAGCTGGTTCTGGCGCTTTTCCCGCTCCCCGCGACTCTGCAGGTCGGCGCGAATCGATCCCTTGCGTTCGAGATCGGTGAGCTCGCGACGGATGCCCGAATACTCGCGAAAATCCCCGAGGTGGCACTTCATCGCCTCTTCGTAGCCGTGCAGCGACTCCTCCTGCGACCGCACTTTGCGGGCAAGGTCGACGACGGCGCGATCGGCCTGGAACTGCGCAAACGAGGACTCGAGGATGTCGCGGGCGCGTTCCCGACTGAACTGTTCAATGAGGTTCACGGCCATGTTGTAGGTTGGCGAGAAGCTGGAATTGAGTGGATAGGTGCGACGGGAGGCGAGCGAGGCGACCGCTTGGGGATCGAGCCCCTCCTGCCACTGGATCACCGAATGGCCTTCGACGTCAATGCCGCGCCGGCCCGCTCGCCCGGTGAGCTGGGTGTACTCCCCCGGCGTGATCGGCACGCGAGCCTCGCCGTTGAACTTCTCGAGTTTCTCGAGCACGACGGTGCGGGCGGGCATGTTGATACCGAGAGCAAGGGTCTCGGTTGCGAAGACTGCTTTTACGAGCTTTTTCTGGAAGAGCTCCTCCGCCACTTCCTTGAACGCGGGGAGCATTCCGGCGTGGTGAGCGGCGACACCGCGCTGCAGGCCGTCCAGCCACTCGTAGTAGCCGAGAACTGCCAGGTCTTCATCGAGGATGGTGCGGCAGCGTTCCTCGACGATGTCCGCGATCTCGTCGCGTTCAAGCTGTGTGGTGAGTCGCACGCCGGCCCGAAGCACCTGCTTGACCGCCTGGTCGCAGCCGACGCGACTGAAGATGAAGAAGATGGCCGGCAACAGGTTGCGCTCTCCGAGCATCTTCACGACACCGGCCCGGTCCATCTTCAGATCGTCGGGGCGACCTCCGCGGGAGTGCCGTCGGCCGACATCCTGCATCTGGCGTGAACTGATGGTGCGGCCACCGTATCGCGCCATCTGCACGAGCTCCGGGTTCACCCGGTGAGTGGGAGTGCCGGGCGGATCCCCCGGGCCGACTCTGGTCGTCGCGAACAGGTCGATGAGCTTGGTGCGCATGATTACGTGCTGGTCGAGCGGCACCGGCCGCTCCTCCGACACGATCACGGCAGTCTCGCCGCGCACCGCCTGCAGCCAGTCGCCGAATTCCTCGGCGTTCGACACGGTGGCGCTGAGGGAGACCAGTCGAACGCTCTGCGGGAGGTGGATGATGACCTCCTCCCACACGGCGCCGCGAAAGCGGTCGGCCAGATAGTGCACCTCGTCCATCACCACGAAGGAGAGATCCTTCAGCAGATCGGAGTCGGCGTAGAGCATGTTGCGCAGCACCTCCGTGGTCATGACCACGATGCGGGCACCGGAGTTGATGTTCGTGTCACCGGTCAGTAGGCCAACCTGGTCGGCTCCGTACTCGGCCACGAATTCCTGGAACTTCTGGTTACTCAGAGCCTTCATCGGCGCGGTGTAGAACACCTTCGCGCGCGGTTCCTGCATGGCAAGGAAGACTGCGAACTCCGCAACAATCGTTTTGCCGGCGCCGGTCGGGGCGGCAACGAGCACGCTGTCCCCTCGTTCGAGCGCCGCACACGAAGCGAGCTGGAATGGGTCGAGATCGAAGGACAGGTTACCCCGGAACATCTCGACACGGGGCGTGTCCCGTCGCGCTCGCGATGCCGCGAATCGATCGGCCGGGCTCAACGCGTCGGTCGAGGAATCACCCGCACGGAAGCCGCTCGTCATGCGGCGGCCGCGCCGCTGTTGTCATCGTCGGCGAGGCTCTCCACCCGCTTGGCGATAATGCGGTCATGCCACCAAGCGATCGTGGCGGCGAGGAGGTAGAGCACGATCATCGGCGCCGACAGCAGGAACATGGATGCGACATCCGCCGAGGGCGTGGCGAGTGCGCAAAACACGAAGATGGCGAGAATCGCCCAGCGCCAACTGCGGAAGATGCTGATCCCGCTGATGATGCCGAGGAAGTTGAGGAGCACGAGGAATACCGGGAGCACGAACGCGATCCCGACAGCCAGCACGAGTTTGGTGACGAAACCGAGGTAGTCCTTTGCCTCGGTGATCGCCGCGTCCTGGCTCGGTACGAATGAGTTGAGTACATCGACAATGTGCGGAAAGACCCACCACCCCGCGGCGCACCCGGCAAAGAACAGGGGTACGGCCGAAAAGAAGAAACTGAAGGTGTAGCGCTTTTCCTTCTTCGTGAGCCCTGGCACGATGAACGCAAAGACCTGGTAAAGCCAAACCGGACTCGATGCGATGACTCCGACGGTGACGGCGATCTGGATGTGCACGTCGAAGGCGGCGCCGATTGTCGAGTAGTTGAGTGTCGTATTGCCGTGAGTCTTGGCGATCAGCTCAATGGGCGAACGGATTGCCCTGAGCACCCAGTCGGCGACGAGGAATCCACCGATGGAAAACACGACAATCGCAATCGCCGAGATGAATAGGCGCTTGCGGAGCTCGACGAGATGCTGGCCGAGTGACATCCGGCCTTCGCTGCCTGCGCCTCGCTTCTTGCGGGAAGGCTTGGTTTCGGTAACGAGCGCCTGCTACGGCTTGGCGGAGGGTGCTGTCGGACCGGCCTGCGGGCCATCGGCAGGCGGTGTCGCCTTGCCATCCGACTTGTTGTCGTCCGCCTTGACCTCGTTCTTGAAGATCTTCATTGACTGGCCGACGCTCTTGGCGAGCCCCGGAAGCTTGGTGGCTCCGAACAGGAGCACGACGATGACCAGCAATACCAGGGCGTGCCAGCCGGTGAATCCACTTAGCATGGGCGAGATCCTTAGGAGTCGAAAATTCCAATTGGAAGAAGTTTACCGCTTATCTGAGCACCCTGGCTGTCATTCGGCGTGAAACCACCGGCGAGAATTCGCATCGAACCTGGTCAGGGCGCGACCGCGGGCGAGCCGGGAAGTGTGCCGGATATCCCGGCGAGCCGCCGCTGCCTCGCGCACGTGGCGTCGTTTCCCCTGCACATCGGACAGCTTCTGCAGGATGGCGATCTCGGCGTGCTGCTCGTCGAACTTCGTCACCGCCGCATCCAGAAGCTCTGCTCGTGCGGCGAGCGTACCCAGCTCGTCGAAGACCGAGACCGCTTTGCGGAACAGGCGCCAGGTCCCGACGACCAGCACGGCGATCAGTGCAAGCACGAGGCAGGTCCAGATGACGAGCCACGACCACCAGGGCATCAGCGAGTGGCCTCTGCGGTCGAGTCATACCGGGCAGCGCCAGCGGCCGCCCATTCCGCGACCGCGCGGCGGGCCTCCGCGGGCGCCACGACCGTGACCATGCCGGAAAGCCCTCCGATCAGCCGCTTGAGCCCATGAAAGTGTGAAACGCGGAGGGCAGTGCGGCTGCGCCCATTGACGACGGCACTGCCGGTGCCGTCGGTGAGATAGTCGGCGAGGAGGGGGGCAGCCGAGGGGGCGACATCGATTGTCACCACGAGGTCGTTGGCTGAACCCTCGAAAAGAGTGTCGGAAAGGTGTACGTCGGCGGCATGGGTGGTTATCGGCTCGGTCGTGACCGTTGGGTTGGCGATGCGATCGATGCGAAAGGTGCGCACGGCCTCGCGGAGGTGACACCAGCCGCGCAGATACCAGTCGGCATCCATCGATTCGATGCGTAGCGGGTCGACCCGGCGGCGCTCATGTTCACCGCGGGAATTGACGTAGTCGAATTCCAGCTGCAGGCCGGATGTGACGGACTCCCGGATGAGGCCGAGCGTCTCGTCGGACTCCGAGCCCTCGACCGCGAACTGGCTCGGAAGACCGGATGCTCCGCGCGACAGCTTGGCCATGAGGGTCGCGATAGCGCTGCGGTCGGAGTTCTCCGGGAGGGCCGAAAGGTACTGCAGTCCGGCAATGAGTGCAGCCGCTTCCCGACCGGAGAATCGCGGCGCATCGTCGATGGCCACGAGGTTGGTCAGTCTGATCTGGTCGTTCTCTTCGAAGTCGTCCCAGGCGAGGTCGAACAGGTCGCCGTGCTGGTACTGACCGGTCTCTCCCGGGATCCCGGAGACCGCGATGAGCTCGACAGCGTCGCGCACCTGCTGTGGCTTGACGCCGAAATGATCCGCGGCATCCTGCACGCTGATTCGCTCGTGATCCATGAGGAATGGTACGAGTGAGAGCAGGAACGCGAGCTTGTCCTGAGCCAGCAGTAGTGAGGGTCGCTCAACCATGGGAACTCCCATCTGCTGGGTCGTCATGATGCGTGTGTTCCTCGACGATGCCGAGGAGGCGGCTGCGCACCGCTTCGCGCAACGCTGGGGGCGCGAGCACGAGGACCTCTGGGCCGTAGCCAGCCAACTCGTCGGCAAAGATATTGACATCGGAATAGTGCAGTCTGAGCGCACCAGAGGGCAGTCGAACGGTGCCTCGACGTTTGAGAAGCCGCGTGGACGCATCCGAGTCGGTCACGACCTCGACGTCCGCGGTGTGTGACTCCCACACGGTTTCGAGTTCGTCGAGGGCCCGTGCCGTCTGGTCGCCTCTCGGGGCCGGAAACGTCGAACCGGTGGTCGTAACCTGGCTCACGACGCGCCGGAGCAGGAAAGTCTTCGTGACCTCGGTGCCGGGCTCGAGAGCGTGCAGATACCAGCGACCCTGGTGTTGAACGAGCGCGAGCGGTGCGACTTCGCGCACGCGGGCCTCGGCCTCACCGGGCTTGAGGTAGGCGAAGCGCACGACCGCATTGCGTTCGAGGGCGGCGCGCAGTGGCTCGAAGGAGGCATCCCGCACCCGGATGCGTGGTGCGTAGCCCAGCACCGGCTCGTCCGCAACCAGACCGAGACCTTTCAACTTGATCACTGCTCGCCGGGACTCACCAGAGAGCGAGCCCTCCCGCCACACCATGGCGGCGAGATTGAGCAGCGTCGTCTCCTCCGCGGAGAAGGTGATGTCGCTCGGTAGTTCGTAGCTCCCCCGCGGGATGCGATAGCGCAGGTTCTGGTTATTGCCGGCCTGACCGGGTGAGTCCACGGTCTCAAGCGGCACTCCGAGATCGCGGATGTCGTCTTTGTCGCGTTCGAACTGGCGCTCGAGGTTTGCGTTGTCGCCGCCCGCCCGGTAGCGCTGGCGGTAGCCCTGCACCGTGGACAGCACCTCGTTCTTGGTCAGGCCGGTCTCGGTCGCGAGGAGTGCGAGCACGAGACTGAACAGCCGCTCCTCGACGGGAATTCTGGAGACGCTTGCAGCTGGCACGGGCAATCCTGGTCTGGAATGAATTTTCGAAGACACTCGGCCTGTGTCCGGATGAAGCCGGCGCACCGGTCGGGTGGTAACTTACCCGGCGATGCCGAGGATGTCCACGACGTAGACGGCCGCATCGTCGGCGGGAGCCTTGCCGGAACCGTCAGCGACGGCCGCTGCCCGGGGAGGAAGCACCGCGAGAACCTGCGAACCTACCCGCTGCCCGATGAGCGCCTTACTCAGCCCCGGCGAGACAGTGGCTGCGCCGACCTGCAGGACCGAGGCCTGGTGATCGGTCCAGGTGGAGTCGAACACGGTCTTGGAATTCCAGCCGATTGCAGTGAATTTGACCACGAGGAACTGGTTGCTCTTCACCTTGTCGCCAGAGCCTTCTTTCAGCACGTTGACCGTGGAGGTCTTCGGCGCAGAGCGATCGGGAACGCTGATCCCGGGGGTACCGTCGGCGGTGAGGACGACCGCGGGCATGCCGTTGACAGGAATCTGGTCGGCGCCATTCGCCTTGGCGAGGAACGTGCCCTTTATATCGACGACATAGACGAATGAGTCGTCCTTGCCGATCCCGTTGGCGGCATCGGCGGCGCCCCTGTGGCTGTCTTTGGCCGAGCCAACGATCGAGATTCGAGATCCGACCTTGGCACACTCCAGGCCCTCGCTGACGGCCGGGAAGGTGGATTTTCCGGCCGTGATGAGGCTTCCGCCGGTGGCGGCGTAGCTGGTCTTCTGCAACGGCGTGGCATCCGCGCCGTTGAGGATCGTGACGTCCAGAATGACGGGCTGTCCGGCCGTGATCGGTGCGCCCGTGCCCGCGATGATCGTCGAGGCCTGGGTGGTCTCCGTGTAGAGCGGCGTGGGAAACCCTACCTTCGGCGCTGACCCCAGTTTGCCCGGCGCAGTGACCACCGCCGAGGCCTTACCCGGCAGTACAACAGGATCGCATCCGGCGGTGCTGGCTGCCGTGCCGCCGGAGCAGGCGGTCAGGCCACCGAGAAGGGCGACGGCGGCAATCAGCGCTGTGGTCTTGCGCACGAATCCTCATTTCGATCGAGCTCGTGGAACGGAGACAATTCTAGAGTGAGTCGAGGGGCGGTTCGTCCGCCTCGGCACGGTCCATGGCACCAGCGGCGGTCCTCGCGTGACCGGCGGTCGCTTGAGCGGCACGAGCGGTCTTGCGCAAACGCTTATCTGTGACGGAGCGCTCGCCGAGTGCTCCGGGGGTCCAGGCCTCGACATCCTCGTCGGTGTAGTCAGACTTGGAGAGTCGGCGCTTGAGCTGTGGCAACACGGTGTCGGGCGCCAGCCTGCGGGCGGTGAGCAGAAAACCGGTGTGGGCGACCATCCGGTGGTCGGGACGCACCGCGAGTCCCTCCACATGCCAGCCGCGCACCATGGTCTCGGAGGAATCCGGATCGGTGAAGAGTCCCGTTCCGCGCACGGCCTCGGCTACCCGCGAAAGCTGGGTGACCGTGGCGATGTAGCAGAGCAGCACGCCGCCGGGCGCGAGGGCATCGGCGACGACGCGCAAGCACTCCCAGGGGGCGAGCATGTCGAGCACGACCCGGTCGACGGAGCCGTTCCGCACGGCGGTGGGGAGCGATTCGACGAGGTCGCCGACGGTCACGGTCCAGTTCTCGGGCTCGGCGCCGAGGAAGGATTCGACATTGCCGCGGGCTACCTCGGCGAATTCTTCGCGGCGTTCGAAAGAGGTGAGGGATCCGGTCGGTCCGATGCCACGGAGCAGCCAGAGGCTGAGAGCGCCCGACCCGACCCCCGCTTCGACGACCGTCGCACCGGGGAAGATGTCGCCGAGGCTGAGGATCTGCGCAGCATCCTTCGGGTAGATGATGGCGGCGCCGCGCGGCATGGACATCACGAAATCGTTGAGGAGCGGGCGAAGGGCGAGGTACTCGTCGCCGTTCGTCGCGATGACGACCGAGGCATCCGCGAGCCCGATCAGTGCATCGTGGTCGATCATGCCGCGGTGGGTGTGGAAAACCTTGCCGGTTTCGAGGGTGATGGTGTTGAGGCGACCCTTTGGACCGGTGAGCTGCACACGGTCCCCCGCGCGAAATGGGCCGCTCTGGCGGCGAACGGCGGTCATGCGGCATCCGTTCGATTCGATTGCAGCAGTTCGGAGATGTCGGAGATTCCCCGACCGGTGAGAGTTGGCCAGATCGTATAGCCGCGGCCGTGCTCGAGAGGCGAATGCAGGGGAACGCCGATGGCGACTGCCCCGGCGGCGACTGCCGAGGCAAGTCCCGGTGTCGAATCCTCGATGGCAACACAGCGGACCGCATCGACACCGAGAAGTTCCGCACCGAGCAGGTAGGGCTCCGGATGGGGCTTGCTGTGGGTGACAGAATCGCCGGCGACGATGTGGTCGAATGCGGTGAAGGGAATGAATAAGGAGACATGCTCGGCCATACGTCGGATCGACATGGTGACGAGGGCGGTCGGGATGCCCGCGTCCCGCAACTCGGCGAGCAGCTCGAGCGCTCCAGGACGCCACGCCACGCCGGTCTCGATCTGCTCCATCACCCTGTCGGTAAGGCGGTTCACGATCTCGTCTTCGGCGAGGTCGACACCGCGATGCTGCAGGATGCCCGCCGCGTGCCACAGGCCGGATCCGACGAGCGTGAGCCCGTCTTCATGGGTCCAGGTGCCACCGAAGGATGCGACGAGCTCTGCCTCCGCGGTCAGCCAATACGGCTCGGTATCGACAAGGGTGCCATCCATGTCCCAGAGGACGGCGGCGGGGAGGAGTTCGGTCACGGGACTCAAGTTTAGAGGGACGAGGGTTCTATCCTTGACGGAAGGAAGTCGCGCAGGCCACACTCGGCCGTCCACTAAAACGCGACTCCAGAGGGTAACGAGTGCCAAACGCGGGAATGTTGAATGGTCGACTGCTTGTCGTCGCGTTCGAGGGCTGGAACGACGCCGGGGAGGCAGCGAGCGGTGCCGTCTCGACGCTGAAAGACCTGCTCGACCTCTACCCGATCGCCGAAATCGACGCGGAACGGTACTTCGACTATCAGTTCAACCGCCCGACCGTCACGCAGGATGATGACGGCAATCGTCTTCTCGTCTGGCCGACGGTCGTCACCTACGGCCCGACCAGCGTGCTTGGCCAGCGCTCGCAGCAGAGCTCCGACACCGAACCGGGCACCATCGGCGAGAATGCGTCGAATATCTACCTGCTACTCGGCACGGAGCCCTCCCGCAATTGGAAGAGCTTCACCGCCGAGATCATGGCCACCATCACCGAGAATCACATCACCGGCGTTGTCTTTCTCGGCGCGATGCTCGCCGACGTGCCCCACACCCGGCCGATCTCGGTTTTCGTGAGCAGCGAGAACGCGCTCCTGCGTCGGCAACTTGCGGTGGAGAAGAGTTCCTACGAGGGCCCGGTTGGCATCCTGTCGGTGCTCGGTGACGCGGCGGAGAAGGCGGGGGTTCCCACGGTGTCGATCTGGGCATCCGTTCCGCACTATGTGCACAACGCGCCGTCGCCCAAAGCGACGCTCGCGATCATCGACAAACTCGAGGAGCTGATCGATGTGGTGATTCCGCGGGGAGAACTCGTGGACGAGTCCGCTGCCTGGGAGAGCGGAATCGACGTGCTCGCGAGCGAAGACGACGAAATGGCGACGTACATCGCCCAGCTGGAGCAGGCGAGAGACACCGTCGACTCCCCCGAGGCCAGCGGCGAGGCGATCGCCCAGGAGTTCGAGAAATACCTGCGGCGACGGGACGGCAAGGCGGATGGGCGCGGTACCGCCGGACCAGGGGGTCCGCCCTCGCTGCCCCCGGACGACCGCGGGCCGCGCGAGTAACACCCGTCTCGCTCGTTAGGGCGTGAGGCGGATGCCGAGCAGCGCGTCGATCGCGCTGACCGCCGTCACGGTTGCAGCGGCTCCCGCACGTATGCGGGCGTCGATCACGGCGATCGCACCGGCGGTGTCGAGGTCGTCCGCCAGTCGTTCTCTTAACTCGGCGAGGAAGTCATCGTCGTCGTCGTCGTCCGGCGTCGCGGCCCACGCCGTCCAGGAGGCCAGCCGCTCGTCCGCGATGCGCAGGTGCGCATCCGTCCATTCCCAGTCGCTGCGGTAGGGCTCCGAGAGCAATGCGAGCCGGATGGACCGCGGGTCAGTCCCGCCCGCGACGAGTCGGGAGACGAGCACGAGGTTGCCGAGGGACTTGCTCATCTTTTCGCCCTCATAGGCCACCATTCCCGCATGGGCGTAGATGCCAGCGAGTGCATGACCGGTGAGCGCGGCGGCATGACCGGCGCTGAATTCATGATGGGGAAAGACCAGGTCCCGGCCGCCCCCGTTGACCGTGAGCGGCGTCGGAAGATGTTCGAGTGCGATCACGGAACACTCGACGTGCCAGCCGGGTCGACCGCGACCGATCGAGGAGTTCCAGGCCGGCTCGCCGACCCGCTCCGAGCGCCAGAGCAGTGGATCCAGTGGGTCTCGTTTGCCCGGCCGAAGCGGGTCCCCGCCGCGTTCCGCATTGAGCTGGAGCATCGCAGGGCGATCGAGGGTGCTCTCGAGCCCGAGGTGCCAGGCAGGCAGGGTGAAACTGCTGTCGAAATAGAGATCGTCGGCAGCATCGGGGCTTGGCACGGGGTAGGCAGATCCATTCTGAACGAGAATCTTCACGGCGTCCGCGACATCCGAGATGACCTCGGTGACAGCGACATACTCGTCCGGCGGGATGATGCTGAGCGTCTGCATATCTCCGCGGAACAGCTCTATTTGGGAGGCCGCGAGGTCACGCCAGTCCACCCCGTCACGGCTTGCGCGCTCGAGAAGCGGGTCGTCGATGTCAGTAGCGTTCTGCACGTACCGCACGTCGAATCCGGCATCAAGCCAGACCCGGATGAGGGTGTCGAAGGCGAGATAGGTCGCAGCATGTCCGAGATGAGTTGCGTCATAGGGAGTGATCCCACAGACATAGACGCTCGCGAGATTCGGCGTGGACTCGTCTGGGCGAGCTTCAACCAACCCCTGGGTTGCTGCGTCAAAGATGCGTGGAGCGATACCGCGTCCGGGCAGGCGAGGTACATTCGGGCGGGTCCAGGATTGCACCACTCCACCCTAGGCGAGCCGCCAGGTGGCAGGTGGCAGGGAGCAGGTACCACCGGGCGTTACTTTAACTCTCCGGATTTGACCCATTCCTGATAGTCGAGGGCGTCCTGGTGGGAGAAGGCACGACCGTGACAGGTCGGTACCGAGCTCGACTTGTGGCGAAGTCCGGTGGCGCTGGCGGAACGAATCGCGGCGGGCAACTCTGCTCCCGTGATATCACTTGAGGCCTGAGGGACAGACCCGGGGCCTTGCTCGAAATGCGCGTTAATTCGCTACCTCCACGACGATTAGCTTCACGGTAGTCCGCAGCGACGGCGAATGTTAGGCCCCAGAAGGGGATAATTACAATCTTTTTGAACACGACCTCGGCCTGTCGTCAGTATGGACACCAGAAGGTACCGATGGGCGTTTAGGCGCTTCGGAGCGCCCCGGTGGCCAGCAGCACGACGAGGGTGCCGCCGAGTGCGAGGCGGTAGATGACGAAGGGCAGGAACGACCGCTTCGAGATGTAGTTCATGAAGAAGACGATCACTCCGAGTCCGACGACAAAGGAAACGACCGTTGCCACCGCGGTCTCGCCTCCGGTGAACACCTCCGCGCCGGGTGATTTGATCGTTTTATAGAGCTCGAACAGCCCGCTTCCAAAAACCGCCGGGATCGCGAGGAGAAACGAATAGCGCGCCGCGGCGGCGCGCTCGTAGCCAAGGAAGAGTCCGGCGGTGATCGTGCCGCCCGAACGGGAGACACCCGGGATGAGGGCGAGTGCCTGCGCACCACCGTAGATGGCCGCGTGGGGAACGGTGAGGTTTCTCAGTCGACGTTTCTTCGCGCCGACATGGTCCGCGATACCGAGAAGGATGCCGAAGACGATGAGGGAGACGGCGATGATCCACAGCGAACGCAGCGTGGTTTCGATCGTCTTCTGGAACATCAGGCCGAGTACCACGATCGGCACGGAGCCGAGAATGATGAACCAGCCCATCTTGGCGTCTGAGTCGTTGCGCGGCACCCGCTTGAACAGCGAGAGAAACCAGCGCGAGATGATCCGCCACAGGTCCGCACCGAAATAGACGATGACGGCGAGTTCGGTTCCCAGTTGGATGATCGCGGTGAAGGCGGCACCCGGATCTTTACCGTCGAGCAGGAAGAGTCCCACCAGGCGAAGATGCGCGTTCGATGAGATCGGCAAGAACTCAGTGAGGCCCTGGACGATGCCGAGGATAATCGCGTTGAGCAAGCCCACGGGCGGGTCCAATCAGTAATGGAGGAGCAGGTCCCTGAGGACGCGCCTGCCAAACACTAATGCTTCGAGTGGCACCCGCTCGTCAACGCCATGGAACATGGCGGGAAAGTCGAGCTCCGGCGGCAGTTTGAGCGGCGCAAAGCCGTAGCCCTTGATGCCCAGAAGAGAAAGGGCTTTGTTGTCGGTGCCGCCCGACAGCATGTACGGCAGCACCGGCGCACCCGGATCGTGCTCATTGAGTGCCGCGGTCATCGCCTCGACGAGCGGGCCGGAGAACGCGGTCTCCAGGCCGATGTCGCGGTGGAGCACCACAATCTCGATGTCGGGGCCCACCATTTCCGCGAGCTCGGCGAGCACGGCATCCTCTTCGCCCGGGAGGGTGCGGATGTCGATCAGGGCCTCGGCGGTGTCCGGGATCACGTTGTGCTTATAGCCGGCGGTGAGTGCGGTGGGATTGGTCGTTGTGCGCAGCGAAGCCTGGATGAATCGGCTCGTCGTGCCGGTGGCAAGGGCGATCTCATCCGGACCGACCTTTTGCGGGTCGACCTCGAGGATGCGGGCCAGCTCGCCGAGAAGCTCGGTCGTGGTGTCGGTAAGTCGCACCGGCCATTCGCGGCGACCGACGATGGCGACGGCTTCGGCGAGCTTCGTGACGGCATTGTTGCGCATTACGTGCGAGCCGTGGGACGCGGTGCCTCGAGCGATGAGCTTCACCCAGACCAGGGCCTTTTCACCGGTCTGCAGCAGGTAGGCGCGCGTTCCGTTAAGAGTGACCGAGTAGCCTCCAACCTCGCTGATCGCCTCGGTCGCGCCGGCAAACAGCTCCGGATGATTCTTTACCAGGTAGCCCGAACCGAGCACTCCCCCGGCTTCCTCGTCGGCGAAGAAGGCGATCACGAGGTCCCGTGAGGGCTGCTGACCGGCGCCGAGGATGTCCGCGAGCGAGGTGAGCATCATCGCGTCCATGTTCTTCATGTCGACCGCACCGCGGCCCCACAGCATGCCGTCTTTGATGACGCCGCCGAAGGGATCGACTGACCAGTTGTCGGGTTGGGCAGGCACGACATCCGTGTGGCCGTGCACCACAAGGGCAGGCTTCGAGCGGTCGGATCCCTCGACCCTGGCGACCACGCTGACGCGCCCGGGTTCGGATTCAAAGAGTTCAGGGCTGAGCCCGAGGCCTGTGAGGTAGGCAGAGACGTATTCCGCGGCATCCGTCTCGCCGTTGGATTTGCCGCCGCCGTAGTTGGTTGTATCGAAGCGAATCAGGTCGCGGGCGATGCGCGCGGTCGTGTCGAGCTCGTCGTCGGGGGTCTCAGTCACCATGGGTCAACGGTATCGTCTCGAGGCCGGAGCGCCGCTTTCGGGACCCCGGCCTGCGTTCCAGAGGCGCCCCGCACGCATGCTAATGTCATACGTCGGTGCTTCTGAAGTATCGGAAAAAACCGAATGCGCGCGGATGGCGGAAATGGTAGACGCGCCAGCTTGAGGTGCTGGTGCCCGTTAGGGCGTGGGGGTTCAAGTCCCCCTTCGCGCACAGAGGGTGATTCATCGAATTCGAGCAATCGAGTCATGAAATACCTGGAACAGGGCCGATTCGTCTTCACGGACGAGTCGGCCCTGTTCTTTTTTCTCCCTGCGGCTGCGATTTCTCGCCGTGTGGTGACGGATCGCGCCGTTAAAGCCAAGAAGGCCCGCTTTTCGGCAGGCTGGCGCTTCTCGTGGAGCGGGTTAGTGGTGGCGGAGGTGGTGGTGGTCGTCTACGACGGTGGTCGGGCTCGGTTCGCAGGGTCGACTGTTGGGAGTAGCTGGTTGTCCGGTCCCTTGCGGCGCCGTTGGCGGGTCAGTTTTCCGCCGGCCAGGGTGGTCGCTTCAGTGAGAAAGAACTGCGAGATTTTGCGGAGGTTCGACGAGACAGCGGCCATGGTCGCGGCGAGGTATTGGAACGCGAAGCCTCGGCCGGAGCGTTTGCCGATGTTCCTCAGGTCTTCGAAGTTGTGGTCCTTGAGGGTCTTGTTCGATGACTCGACAAGGCTGCGCATCCCCATGTGGCCCAGCCAGGCGGGTGAACGGTAGGGATACTTCTGGAGGTGCTTGAGGCCTTTGGTCGTCATCGGGACGGTGAGACTTCTCGCGGTTATCGGTTTGACTCGCTTGAGGGTATCCGGGTCGATGGCGAGATAGGTTCCGGCCAGCGGGTAGGTGAATCGTTGGAAGCCGTCGGCATCGGGTCGGCCCTTGGGAATCATCGCGTAGGGCGCGCGGGCATCGCTCAGTTTGGCTGCGGCTGCGTAGCTGATGCGGCTGTAACGCCAATCGGCCCAGGCGGTGATGAGGTCGACGGGCATCCATCTCACGTACCAGAAGCCGTCGACGAGAAGGAGGTCCTCGTAGTTGTCTTGTTTGCCGTGGTCGTGTTCCTTGTAGTCGAAGACGAACTCGTGGCCCGCGAGCCGGAGGGGTCGTTGGAAGTTGTCGGCCTTGGAGTTGTTGTAGGCGCGGTCGACGATGACCAGCCCGTGGGCGGCACCGAGTTTGTTGTGGGAGGTGACGACCTTCAGCCCCTCTCGGCGGACCTCTCCGGGTTTGTGGAAACTGACCGAGGTGATGAGCGAGGGATAGAGGCCGTTCTCGCCAGGGTTTGGCCAGACCATACTGCCCGTCTCCAGTTCGAACCCGGCCTTGTCTGTCGTAGCTCCCTGACCGTCGTGGGCGCCTTCGCGCCGGTAGCGACCGGAGGAGAAGTCTGCGTTGGCTCGTTTTTCCGACTGGTCGGTGGGATTCGGGAATCCGGCGGTGCAGACGAGGGTCGCGTCGACAGCGACGTTTCCGGTGTATTTGTCCCAGAGGTCCTTCGGCAGATGCCGCACTGAGGTGTGAACGAGGCTCTCGCACAGCCAGTCGATGCGGGCGAGGTGCTCTGGGGAGAAGTTCGCCAGTGCCGCGGCGTACTCAGCGGCATCGAGGCGGTGTCGGCGCGGACCCGGGTGGGGGTCCATGACCGCGATGAGCCGGTGGGTAGCTCGGCAGAATCGCTTGTACCAGTCCTCCCGGTCGCTGGAGACGTTCGTGATGTTGAGGAGGGTGAGGTCTTCGGCGTTGAGCGCATACTCGAGGCTGTCGGCGATGTGTTGGTAGTTGGCGCCGTATCCGAGTTGGAAGTGCAGCAGTATCAGGACGAGCACTGCGCGCGCATCGATGTAGGACTTACGGCCCGCAGCCGATTTGCGTGACGCGGTATCCCACTCGAGTACCTTGGCCAAAACCTCGGAACGGTCGATGAAGTCGATGGCGCGGTTCAGGTAGGCGCGCGGGATGGGTCCTCGCCCACTTCCCCGGCGGAGGGCGGCCGACTCTTGGTTGAAAGTGTCCTGCATCCGCTTCTCCAGGTGCGCGGATGCCTGCGACTGCCGAAACGTCATCGGTTCAGCTCGAGACGCAGTAGGGCGCGATAGGCGGCGGTGTCGAGTCCGGGGATGTGCTTGAGGTAGCGGGTGAGGTTCTCGAACTTCTCAACTCCGCTGGCGCGGAGCAGCTCCTTCATCGGGGTGCCGGCAGCCAGGTGGGTCACCAGCCAGGTCGCGCGGAGCCGGTCACTCCGGGGAGGGTTTCCGTCACTCTGGGCGGTGAAGCCGCTGAGCATGTTGCGGGATTGCGTGCGTCCCGGGTTTCCCCAGACCGGTTCCGCTTCTCCACGGCCCTCGATTGCGCGGACCAGCCACGATTCCCACTGTGCCAACAGAGGCACGCTCCGCGGGAACCTGCCGCGGACGGTGACGAGAATGCCGGCATCATCGATGGTGAGGTCGCCGACAGTAAGCTCCCCGATTTCGGATGAACGCAGTCCCGCTCCTGCGCACAGGGCGAGCATCGTGGTCGCCTTCTGAACGCGCAGAGCGGTGGACTGCCCTAGCGCCCATCGCTGGTGCGCGCTCATGGTTGCTGCGTCATAGGGGGGTTCACTTGTGCGGGCGTTGAGCGCCGTTATGGGTGCCGGGTTGTCTTCCGGGACGAGAACTTCCGAGATGCGCAGGAGCATGGATCGGTAGTTCCGACGGCTTCCGTCGCTGAGCTGCCGACCACCGGGAGCGACGCGCTTGCGGCGGTCGGCCTGTACGTATAGCTCGATTACCTGTCGGCTGAAGATGACATCGAACGACAGTGGCAAGCCCCGCGACTGGCGGCACCAGATGACGTACGGGGCGCTGACGGTGAGGAGCCGCTGGGCGGTGTAGACGGTCTGAGGTGCGGCGAGCGTGGCAGCGTCGATGACGAACTGTCGAACCTCCGGCCACGTCTCCAACCCGTTGTTGGGGGTATAGGTCTCGAACACTGAGAACACCCCCTCCCCCACGTGGCTGTAGATACCTCCGATGAGCATCCCATGCGCACCGGACATCCGAGTACCGAAGGACCCGACCAGTGTCAGTAGGCTCGGGGCATGAGCCCTCGCCCAGCGCGTCTCGCCCCACACCAGCTGTGTGTCGGATGGCCGGATTCCCCTAGCGACGACAACTCGGCCGAAGTCGCGCGACGATTTGCGCTGAACGTACGCGCGGAGATGGGCGGGCGCAGCATTCGCGAATTCGCCCGCGATACTGGACTCGACCGCGCCACCATTACCGGCATCGTCAACGGAGGTACCTGGGCGGACCTCCAGTCCATCGCGCGACTTGAGTTGGTGGTCGGCAAGACCCTTTGGCCGTCCTTCGCCGGGCGTGCGAAGCAGGGCTCGTTCGAACGGTGAAAGTCGAGGCTGTTTGGTATCCATACTCTCTCTATGCCGAGACGCGGAGATCGGCTGGAGCCTGAACTGAGAATCAACCCTCGATCTAGGAGATAGCACTTATAGTCAGCCTGTTACCAAGTTTTATAGTGGTGAACCCATCTCACGCTGATTCTTCTTGTAGGCTGAGCCGCATGCCAAAATCAGACCCTTCCCAGACGGGTTTCAAGTATCAGCCGCGCGAAATGGTTCGCAGCCCGAGGCAGTTCGGCAAGTCGAGCGCTGTCCTGGAGCCGGCCGACGGGATAGGGCTCGACGATCCGAGGTTGGGTGCGGCTCGCCTTCAGCACAAGGTCGCAAACAGCGTGCGCGAGGCGTTGCTCGCTCGAGGGGAGCTTCTTCAGAACCTCGTGGAAACAACACCCGGGGTACCTGGCATGAGCTACGACCGGTTGCTGCGGATCGCCCGTGGGGAAACACTGATGCAGCTCGCAGATCTCGTTAATTGGGCTGCGAGATACGGGGAGGTGCGCGAACTTCTGGCGAAGGAACAGTTCGGTTTCGAGACATCAGACGACAAGCGCTGACCGGGTGTGTAATCGCGCGCGCCGGCGATCGAGTTCGGGCGCAGTCCCGCTTCGGTCACAGTCCGAACGGCGTCCGGAACTTCCCCTTGGCAGCCTGGCGGATCGCCCGGGCGAGCGGTGTGTACAGGCCGGCACGGTATTTGATCTTCTGCTTGAGACGACTGGGCTCGATGAAGCCCTGCACCTGGGAGATCCCGAGGGAGCGTTTGATGCTCCGCTTGGCGGCGGTGACCCCGAGCAGGGTGCTTAGCGAGGGTTTGCGGTAGCGGAAGATTCTCATTTCGTGCCCTTCGGATCGGGAAGCAGGTAGGCGGTGACGGCGGGCCAGTCGGGGTACGCGGTGACGGCCGGCCAGTCGGGGTATTCGACCGCACCGAACTTGACCCACTCCCCTTCGAACTCGCTCGCCCCGTTGTTGGGGCGGTCGTCGATGAGGTAGTCGCCGCGGTTGAGGTTCTTATGGTGCGAGAGGATGAGCCGCTTGTAGGCGGGGGTGTCCTCGACGCTGCCGAGGTGCTGGTGCACCCATTCGACCTTGTGCTGCCAGGCGGAGGGGTTGTCCCACGGTGCCGTCGAGAGGATGTAGGTGTCGTAATGCTCTGCCAACCGCGCATAGGCCTCCAGGGCGCCGGGCATCGGGTCCATGAGGGCGAAGATCCCTGGAACGTCGTCGAGGTGAACGTCGTATTCGACCCGGAGGTCGTCGCTGATCGCGGCGATGCCGGTCGCGAAGTCGACCAGGGTGTTGTCGAGGTCAATGTAGAGAATTTTCTTCGGGCTCATCAGAACGATCCGTCCATGTAACGGGGCAACAGGGCTTCGGCGAAAGTGGGGTTGGGGTGGGCCAGCGGCAACACGCGTTTGATGTCGGCCAGGGCGGTCTCGATCGGGATGCCAAGGTGCCGCGCGGAGTACAGCGCGGCGACCGTCGGCGTGCGACTGATCGCCTGAACGCAGTGCAGGAACACTACGTGACCCTCAGCGCGCAAGTCCGCGACGGCATCCGCCGTGTCGCGGAGCACGAAATCGAGGTTCGGGTTGAGGGCGGGATCCTCCTCGTCGAGGAGCCACACCTCGACGTGTTCGAGCCCCGCGGGAACCTGCTCGGTGCCGACCCGGCAGAGCGAGACGACCGCGGTGACCTCGGCGGGCAAGTGGTCGAGGTTTCCGACTCCCCCGAGCCAGACACCGGGGTCGTGCGGATGCCGCGCCAGCTCCGAGATGTTCCCATAGCCGGAATAGTCGAACTGCTCCGCGGCCGGCCAATTACCGTCGCCAGCCACGCCATGCTTCGCAGCCCGCAACCCCAGGCGCACGAGCTGCGCACCCGAGAGTCCGGGCCATCCGTGCACGATCCGACGCCACTCAGCCGGCACCGCTGATGCACCCCACGCGGCCCCGAGCAGGCCACCAGCGATCGCGGCCACGGTGTCGGTATCGCGCCCCCCGCGGACCGCGCGCTCGAGCGACTGGCGCAACTGGTCAGCGGGGACATCGCCCGTGCAGGAGACGGTGACTCGTTCGATGGTGGAGGACCAGGCGCCCTGGAACGCCTCGACAACCCAGCCGTTCTGCGCGAAGTGGCTCGGCGGGAACGCCTCCGCCGTCTCGATGCGGGAAACCCAGAGCGCGCGTCGTTCGGGCGGGAGGGCGTCGAGGCCGATCCGCACGTCCAACAGCCCGGTCAGTACCGCGTGGCGGATCGCCAGGCACCAGAGCACGCACGCGTCACCGGCATCCTCTTCGAAGTGCGTCAGTGAGCTGACATCCCGTGCCACCGCTGCGAGGATATCCGGGTCGTCGAGGTACGCGAGCGCGACCGGTGCGGTACGCATGAGCGACCCGTTCCCAGCGCTGCGCCCGTGACGGTCGTGGTGTTCACGGGCGACCACGCGGATCGCGGCGGCGGTCGGCTTTGTTTTGCGGAGCACTGCGCTCAGTTGGATGCCGACATCCGGTGCGGTCTTCGCCCAGTCCACCCACTGCGCTACGATGTCATCGAGCACTGCCTCATCCTGCAGGTCACGGCCGGCCGCAATGGCCTGGGCGATGGGGATGGCCATGGACGTGTCGTCCGTCCACTCACCGGGTTCCCAGCCGAACCCGCCGCCGCCCTTCATCGTGACGATCGCGTCATCGGGCAGCGGTGGCCCGAATTCGTAGCCGGCGCCGAGGGCGTCGCCGCAGGCCATGCCGAGGATGACGCCGGCGGCCCGGTCATTCTGCGCGGGGGTCAGCCTCATTTCTTGCGTCTCGTCTCGAGAGCGGCACGCGCCTTGCTGTACTTCTCGGCGAGCTTCGAACGCGTGGCGGGATCGAGTTGGCTCGTGCGCCACTCGGCGGTGTTGTCAGCGATGTCCGCGAGCTTCACCGCGCGCGCGGCCGCGTGATCACGAATGCGGTCATAGTAGAAGTCGCTCGGGACCGCGCTGTCGCGGGTGAGCAGCAGTACCGTCTCCACGACGGCCCGCGGTACTCCGGCATACTGCAGCTGCCGCGCAGTCACGGGGGTGTCCTCGATCACGTCATGCAGCCAGGCCGCGCAATGCTCGGTCGACTGGGTGACCGCGTCGAAGTTCGCCGCCACTCGTGCGGGGTGCTCGATGTAATCGGCGCCGAGCTTGTCGACCTGGCCGGCATGAGCCGCCGTGGCGATCGACTGGGCGGTGAGCGAATCGAGAAGGGCACCGGCGGCGATGAACGCCTCCGGCACGAGCACCGCGACTTCCTCGATGGATGACTCGGCGAAGTGGGTGTCGTCGTTGTCGCGGTAGTACTCGAAAGTCGACGGTTTGAGGTCGATCCAGTCGCCGTTCCACTGGAAGTACCGTGTCTCGCCGTCGAGGGTCAGTGCGCAATACGTGCCGATATGGAGGAACTGCGAATCGCTGAACCGCGTGTACAACGTCATCGTGCTCATGCGTTCTCCAAAAGAGTGTGTGATTCGTCGAAGGCGGCGAGGTGGATGATCCGGTCGAGGTCGGCTCCGATAGCGATCCCGAAAACCCTGAGATCCCCTCGTGTCGACCGTACCTGTCGGGCGAGCCCCGCGTCCCCACCGTCTTCGAGGGGCACGGTCGTCAGCTGTCGCGCAAAGCGACGAGCGCGGGCCGACAGGGTCGGGATGGGCGAAGCCAGTCGGGCGTCGAGAGCCGCGGCATCCAGAATCCCCCTCCAGCGAGCCCGGAGACCGGCGGGGCTCCCGAAGATCTCACCTCCGATCACCCGCCCGCCGATGCCGATGATCACCCCGGATTGTCCGGCGATTCGAGTCAGTGGAGCTCCGGTCGATCCCTGGAGGTGGTCGAGCATCGAGGAGCTCTCCGTCGCACCGAGTTCGCTCTCGTAGCGGCCGATTCTGAGCCACACCTCATGTTGGGAGTCCTCGCCGATCGCGAGCGACCCGCGCAGCGAGACGTTCCCGTGCCGTACGCTGGCCGATCCGCGCTCCCCGCGGGAGTCATGGACCGAGCCGCCGCTCCACCGGCCGTGTTCCACACACACCGCCGCAACGACGCGGCGTTCGCGCGGGGCGAGCAGGATGCTCGTGGCGATCATCCGATCCTGCCAACCGCCCTTCAGCAGGTCGCCCTCGAGCGCGACCAGCGGGCGGATGCTCGCATTCTCGACGACGAGTTCCTCGACAACCGGCGACCCTTCGCGCTCGGCGACGCGGATGTTCCCGGGCGTCCAGTCCAGGCCGCTGATGCCTGGTCCGTCGAGCCAGACCGGGAACACCGTCAGCCCCCCGAAGCTCGTGCCATGCCCCACATGGAGGGGCGGAATTGTGATGGTCATATCAATCTCCTTGGTTTGCGCATTTCTGCTCTAACTAGACGATAGCGTGAACCGCCGACATTATGCGCAAATCTGCGATAATCGGGGCATGACGGAATACCGCGACTCGCACCATCACGCCCTTGCCGACTATCCGCACCCCTCGGTCGCCGTCGACACAGCTGTGTTGACGGTGCCCGCCGGTGGTGCGCTGAGCGTGCTGATCGTGCGGACCGGCGACGGCTGGCGCCTACCCGGCACCTTCCTGCACGAGGGCGAACGCCTCGCGGATGCCGTGCTCCGCTCCCTGCGGGCGAAGGCCGGAGTCACCGGCCTCTCCCCCCGGCAACTCCACGTCTTCGACGATCCGCACCGGGATGACCGCGGGTGGGTGCTCTCCGTCGCCCACCTGGATGCGGTACCGGCGTCGCGCCTCGCCATCGATGAGCAGATCGCGCGTCTGGTGCCAGTGACGGAGGTGCCGGCCCTCCCCTACGGGCATGAGGAGATCATTTCGCTCGCGGCGGGGACCCTGAGGACCGACTACATCTTGAGCCCGGATCCGGCGGGGTTGCTTGCCGAGTCGTTCACCCTGCGCGACCTTCAACTGCTACATGAAGGTGTTGCCGGCGCCCCGCTCCCCCGCGATACATTCCGGCGGGCGATGGAGCCGCTGCTTCGAGCCACCGGGGAGACGGTTCAGGGGGTTGTGGGGAAGCCGCCACGGTTGTTCGCGCGCACTTGATTAGAGGAAATGTCCTTGGTGTTCGCGAGAATCGCCGGAACGTCACGATAAGTTGACGACGACCCAGTTCTTTCCTCTGATCCAAGGAACCCATGAGCCAGCCGCTCGGCACACTGTCCGCGGCGTTTGAGCGAGTCGGCGCACTCGTGGACGAAGCGCAGTCCACCTCCCGCCTCGCGCCGGTCACCGTCATTGTTCCCTCGCGAGCCAGCGGCATCGACCTACGCCGCTACCTGGCTCGCCACGCGAACCACGGAAACGGTGTGCTCAATGTGAGCACCTACACGCTCGGGGATCTGGCCAGCATGCTCTTCGAGCAAACCGGCAGTGTCCAGGGGCGGCGGGCCATGTTCCCAGAAGCGTGGCGTGGAGCGGTTCGCGCCGAACTCGAACACCAGCCCGGAGTGTTCGCGGCCGTGTGGGACCAACCGGCCACCTCTCGGGCCCTCGCCCGGGCCTGTGAGATTCTCGATGCTGTTGGGCTCGGGAACGAGCAGCACCGCCCGCTCGTCGCCGAGGTCGTTCGGATCTATTCCGCCGCCTCCGCACGGCTGAGTGGCGGCTGGTTCACCCCGACCGACCAGGCGACAGTCGCGATCACGGCGCTGAGCGACGCGACGGTGGCGTCTCGGCTCGGCACCTTGATCGCCTTCGCGCTTCCCGAGGCCTCCGCACCGCTCGATGCGAAGCTGCTTGATGCGCTGCGGGCCGGGCCAGCCTTCCGTGAAGTGCGTCTCGAGCCCGACGCATCCATTCTCGACACAGCGACGGTGGTCACCGCCCCGGACTCGGACGAGGAATGCCGCGAGATCGCACGGCAGGTCGTCGAGCGAATCCGGACCGGCGTCAACGGTAATCGCATCGGCGTGTTCTGGGGATCCTCCACGCCCTATCGCGTGCTGCTGAACAAGCACCTTTCGGACGCGGGGGTCGTCGTCAACGGACCCGGTGGTCGCGAGCTCGCCGACACCGCGCTGGCTCGCAGCGTGCTGGCCATGCTGGCTCTCGATTCCGACTCGATCGATCCACACGCGGTTCTCGACATCATCGCCGATGGCGTGCTCTCCTGGCGCGACGGAACCCTTCCCTCCAGCGCCCAGTGTGAGCGGATGTTCGCCTCTGAGGGAGTGGATGAACCGGTCGTGGAGCCCCGCAGGATCGTGAGCTTCGTCGATCTGGAAGAGGAGAATGTCGAGGTCGAGCTGCTCTCGATCGTCGCCCGCCGACAGTCCGTGTTCGACTCATACCTCGCGGCGGTCGCCGAGACGCTCGTCAGGCTCGCCCTGGTGACCTCGTGGAGCGAGGCATCCGAATCCCTTCTCGAACTCCTCGACGAGCATTTCCAGCCCATCCAAGCTGCGCAAACGGATGAGGCGGTGGCGGCTCGCGCGCAACTGGTCGGGATCCTTACCAATGTTCGCTTCCTCGATGGCATCGCCGGCCGACCGACGATCGCCGCAGCGAGGGAGAGCGTCGGCGCGGCCGTGGTCGGGTTGGTGTCCCGCACCGGTTCGATCGGTGTCGGTGTCTCGCTCGGCCCGCTTAAGTCGGGTGTCGGCCGCGATCTCGACGAGGTCTTCATCGTCGGCCTCGCTGAGGGAATCACCCCCGCTCGACAGTGGGAGGACCCCCTCATTCCGGACGATGTCCGCACACTCTGGGGACTGCCGGTTCTCGCTGAGCGGGTCGAGCAGCAACGGCGGTTGTTCCTTTCGGTTGCGGCTGGCGCGTCTCATTCCCTCATCCTCACCGCCCCACGAGGTGACCTCCGCGGTGCCGGCGATCGTGAACTCTCACGCTGGCTGAGTTCGGTATCGGGCAAGGCTGCGATCGAGGTCGGATCGCATCATGCCGGAATTGCCCTGGGTACGCCCGGATCATCGCCTCTGCCCACGACCCGCGAGATGTGGCGGCTACGCGCCGCGCTCGGATCGATCGACCCTCCCCCAGCGCAAGTTGTCACCTTGGCTCGGAAGATGCGCCGCGACCGGCGCCTCGGCGAGTTCACGCGGTTCACCGGAAACCTTGCACCCGTCGCGCAACTGATCTCCGTGGCCGAGAACACCATTTCCGCGACCAGTCTCGAAGATTGGGCCAGCAGCCCCTACTTCTACTTCCTCCGCCATGTGCTCGGCGTCCGGCCGCGCAATCTGCGGGAGGAGGGCATCGAACCGGATGCGCTGGACCTCGGAGTCATCACCCATCGCGTCCTCGAACTCTTCACACTCGGTGTGCTTGCCGGAGTCGATGGCGCCGCCGGCAGGAAGGCCCTGACCCGGATCGCGAGCGCGGTGTTCGAGGAGGCCCGGAAAGATACCTGGTTCGAGCACCTCTGGCGCCGCCACCAACAGCGCATGCTTCACGAACTCGTCCAATGGTGGAAGCGCGAGGTTTCCGGCGACGAATGGCACCCGTTCTCCGCCGAGGCGTCCTTCGGGCCGAGAAACGATGACACGTCGACTTCTGTACCCTTCACACTCGATGACGGCAGCGAGATCTGGTTCCACGGAAAGATCGACCGGGTAGACCGCCTGCCCGACGGGAGCGTTCGAGTGATCGACTACAAGACTGGCGGATCGAAGAAGTATGACGACCTCGCCGAAGAGACCCCCACCGCGAACGGTCACTTCTACCAGCTGCCCGTCTACGGGATCTACGCTCGCGAGCAGTCCGCGGCAGGCGGGACCGCGGGGCCAGTCAGCATGACCTACGACTTCCTCAGCGCAAACACCTCCCGCGGGTACCACCTCACCGATGCGGTTATTGCAACCTTCCGCACCGATGTGAGCCTCGTGATCACCGCAATCCGATCCGGGATCTTCCCACCCAAGCGGGCCTCGGGCCCGTTCTCGACCTTCACTGACCGGGTCGGAACCGACCAACTGAATGACATGTGGCCGCGGCTGGTGGCCCGCCCGGAACTCGCCGGCGTCGCCCGACTCTGGCCGGAGGACAAGGTTTGAGCACGCTTCTCGACATCGCAGACCGTGATCGTATCGACACGGATCTCGACCGCCATCTCTTTGTGAAGGCCGGCGCCGGAAGCGGGAAGACCCACCATCTGGTTCAACGCATCCTCGCCCTGGTGGCCTCGGGAGTTCCGCTTCGCACGATCGCGGCCGTCACCTTCACTGAGAAGGCGGCCGGCGAGCTGCGCGAACGCGTGCGGAAGGAACTCGCGGCGCCCGGAGGCCCGTTGAGCGAGGAGCAGCGGAGCAACGCCCTGGACCAATTGGATGCCGCGCCCATTGGCACGATCCACTCGTTCGCCACCCGAATTCTCGAAGACAACCCGATCGAGGCCGGGCTTCCGCCGGCGATCGAGGTCGTGGATGAACTCCGGTCTCAGATCGCGTTCGGCGGCCGTTGGCGGCGGGTGCGCACGGCTCTGTTCGCCGATGACGAGTCGTCCCGGGCCCTCGAGGTCCTGCTCGCCGCGGGCATGACGCTGTCCACCCTCGAGGAGGTCGCGAAGGAGCTGGACTCCTCGTGGGATCGACTTCCCGCTGAGGTCGTCGCGATTCCGGTCGTGCCGTCTCTCGACCTCGCTCCCTTCCTGCGGCAGGTGATCGAGCTGTCCGAACGCCGGGTCGAATGCAACAATTTCGAAGACAAGCTATTGCTGCGGTTCGATCTTCTGGACGAGTGGATCCTCCTCGGGCGAGAAGCGATCGGCACCGAGGACCTGGGTCGGTCTTTCGAGTTGCTCGCGAGCGTCCCGGGAAAGGGCACTGGCGGGCAGGCCGGCAACTGGCCTGACGCGAAGTCAGTCAAGGCACAGTTTGACGAGTTGGTAATGGAAGCGAAGCGGCTAGCCGCACACCTCATCCAGCCCGCGATCGCCAAGGTTATTTCGGTGGTCGGAGCCATCCTGCGCGATGAGGCGAGCGCGCGTCAACGAAGTGGCGCGCTGGAGTATCACGACCTGCTGGTGCTGAGCCGCAACCTGCTTGTCGGAGCGGCGAACGCGGAGGTGCACGCTCGGCTGCACGGCCGTTACCAGCGCATCCTGCTGGACGAATTTCAGGACACGGATCCGCTCCAGGCCGAACTCGCGATCAGGATCGCGGCCTCGGTCACCGCCGACCTGAGCAACTGGCGGGAGTTGAGCGTGCCACCAGGACGGCTGTTCATGGTGGGTGATCCCAAGCAGTCGATCTATCGATTCCGCCGGGCCGACATCGCAATGTATCTGGAATTGCTCGACCTCTCACTAGTGGCGGATTCCAACGCCGCGGTCTCGATGATCACGAATTTCCGCTCGACCGAGCCGGTGCTCCGCTGGATCAATGCCGCCTTCGGCAAGCTGATCGTCGATGACGGGCACCGGCAGCCGGAGTACGAGTCCCTCACTCACAATCCCACGCGGCCAGAGTGGGATGAGTCGACGGGCGGTCCGTCAGTTGTGGTGCTGGGTGCAGATGAAAATGAACTCGCCGAACTCGCCGAAGCGTCCTCGGCAGAGCGCCGGGAGCGAGAGGCGCTCAACGTCGCCTCCGTCATCGTGGAAGCGGTGGGACAGGCAAATGGGCCCGTCTGGCTGAACGAGCATCCGGGGTCATTCGAGCGCACCCCCATGGAGCTGAAAGACATCTGCATCCTGTTGCCGTCCCGCACGTCGCTTCTCGCGCTGGAGAACGCGCTCGAGGGGAAGAACATCGACTTCATCGCCGAGGCCTCATCGTTGGTCTACTCCACTCAGGAGATCCACGACCTGCTGCTCACGCTGCAGGCACTCGCCAATACCGCGGATGAGGCGGCCCTCGCCCTGGCGCTGCGCACCCCCCTGTTTGCCTGCGGGGACGACGATCTGCTCCTGTGGCGCGTCGAAGGCGGCCGCTGGAACTTCCACGCTCCCGTCCCGCAGGGCCTCGACCAGCACCCGGTGGGACTGTCGATGGCCTACCTGCGCGAGCTCCATCGCGCCGCGGAGACGTTGGGCCCGGCAGACCTGCTTGACCGGTTGGTGACCGATCGTTTCGTGCGCGAGGTGGCCCTGGATTCGCCGCGGTACCGGGACGTGTGGCGTCGAGTTCGGTTCGTGATCGACCAGGCCCGGGCCTGGTCGGAGGCGACCTTCGGGAGTCTGCGCGAATACCTGGTCTGGACGGACAGCCAAAGTCAGGATGGAACGCGCGTCAAGGAGAGCATCGTCCCCGATTCGGGCATCAACGCCGTGCGCATCAGCACGATCCATGGTGCGAAGGGCCGGCAGTTCCCCATGGTTATCCTGTCCGGGATGAGTTCAGCGTGGAAGACCTCGTCATCTCGAGTGCTCTGGGGCGAGGACAACGCTCCTCTTGTCTCCTTCAAAGCTTCGACCTCGTCCCGTGAGGGTGTCTCCAGCCTTGGGTATGCCGAGTCGTCCGCGAGCGAGAAGACCTTCCTCACAGCGGAACGGATCCGGCTGATGTATGTCGCGTGCACCCGGGTGGAGTCGCACCTCGTCGTGTCCGCCTACCCGCCGAAGAAGAGCCCGAGCTGGTCCCTCCTTATGGCCGAGGGGCTGAAGGTGGCGGACGCTGTCGCCCTCGACCTCGACCGGTCAGCCATGCTGCCCTCGTCGCAATCCGTGGTCGAGATCGGTGCGCTGCCGGCCTTCGAGGATTGGGAGGGCGAACGGGCACGATGGATCGAGCGTTCGGCGGTGCGGGCGTCGATCTCGGTCACGGCCCGCGCCAAGGGCCCCCAATCAGATGCCGCAGCGCCGGCGCTCTCCTTTGTCGGTGAAGTGTTGGATGCCGCCATCGAGCTGTTGCAATTCGAGCGCTCCACCGACCACGGCGCCGAATTCGGCACCGCCGTGCACCGGGTGCTGGAGCTCTCCAATCTGAGTTCGTCGGCACCGATAGAACGCATCGCCTCCGACGTGGCGATGGCTGCTGGACTCGGCAACCCCGGTCTGCTGGCATCCCTCGCCCGGAATGCGCTCGCCTCCGAAACAGTCGCGAAAGCCGCGACGCGTGACCACTGGCTGGAGCTGCCAGTGACGGCGTTCGACGGCACCGTCGTCCTGGAGGGTATCGCCGACCTGGTCTATCGGGAAGATGACGGTTCGCTTGTGATCGTGGACTTCAAGACAGACCTGGAGATGCGCGACGAGTTACTGGAAAAGTATTGGCGGCAACTCACGGCCTATGCCGAACTCATCGCCACCGCAACGGGCGAGAGAGTGAGCCGGCTGGACCTTGTGTTCTGTCGGGACAACCCGGCCCGCGTAATGACAAGGAGCAGCCATCAATCGATTCGGTGAACTTTGGCGCCACAGGCATTCCCGGCTCGGACCACTCATTCGCTGCGGACTTGGACCGCCCACCTTTTGCCGGTTTCGGTTCAGGCATCACCGGCAATCCGTCTCCCGATGACCTTTACAAGTTCGACCCGCCGCTCGACCACATCCTGCAGGGTGGGTGGGAATCGCGGGTGCAATTCGGACTTTCCGGCCACGGGATGGACTCCTACGCGTGGAGTTACTTGATGGTGGCGGACGGAATCCCGGTCGTGGGTCAGATTGGGCGAGGTTTTGTCCATGCCGACTTGCGCCGAACGGATGAGACTTGGACCGCTCTGATGGATGGCGCCACCGCCCTGCAATGGGAGGCGACGAAAGGTACGCCGATTCCCGACACCCACCTGTTGTTGGTCGCCGTAAGCGACTTCCGTTGTGTCAGCGGCTGGCAGTGGCTCAAACGCGACAGCCTGGAGTCCGTCAACCACGAACTGCTCCGGTCGAAGATGTCACGAGGCGGCGACGTCTCCGACGTATCCGACCTTTTCACCGACGCGACTCATCGTGGACTGGGCGGACCGCGATAGGCGTCACACCGCGGCGTAACCCTCTTCGATCACGCTGTGCCCCTGGTCGGTAACGGAGACCTGCAGTTTGGCGGGAATCTGCTCCTTCATGGCCTCGACGTGGCTGATCAGGCCGATGGTGCGACCGCCGGCTCGAAGGCTGTCGAGGGTGGTCATCGCGACCTCGAGGGTGTCGCTGTCGAGCGAGCCGAAGCCCTCGTCCACGAAAAGTGTGTCGAGGCGGATGCCGCCAGCCTGATTCGACACGACCTCCGCCAGTCCAAGCGCGAGGGCGAGGGACGCCAGAAACATCTCGCCCCCGGACAAGGACTGCGCGGCCCGGCTGCGTCCGGTGTGTTCGTCTCGGATGGCGAGGCTGAGTCCCGATCGCGCCCCCCGGAATTGGAGCTGGTCGTCGTGTTCGAGCGCAAACCGGCCCCCGGTCATGGTGTGGAGGCGGAGGTTCGCCGCCGTGACGATCTCTTCGAGTTGGGCGGCGAGTACAAACGATTCAAGTCGCATCCGCTTCTCATTGGGTTCGTTGCCCTGAACGACGTTTGCGAGCTGTTGGAGTTGGTCGAATTCGATCCGTTGAGTCGCGGAGGTTCCCAGCTCGGAGAGAGCCGCCGTCACCACCGTGGCGAGGTCGATTGAGCGCGTCTCCAGGGCACCTCGTGTGGAGAGAGCGGCATCCCGCTGGTCGCTACACTCGGCCCGTCGTGTGGCGGCGAGTTCGACGTCGATGAGCTCGTCCGGGATGCCGACAAGCGCGGAGTCCTCGATCGTCGCGGTCGCGGCGGCCACGGAATCATCGTGGACGCGGATTCCCGACTCGAGTGCGCCCGCGGCCGCGTCATCGAGTCGCGCGGCGACGGCGTCCTGGGCACTTTTGAATCCCTGATCCGTGGCTTGCGCATCGAGCGCCGTGGTCGCCGAGTTGAGTGCGCTGCGTCGTGACTCGACCCCCGACACCTTCTCGCTGAGCGCACGCGCCGCCTCCGCGTGAGCCTCGAGCTGTTGGACTCGGGCGGCCACGGAATGGAAACCCTCGCTGTTCTTCGAGACGCGATCGACGATGGTGTCTCTCGCGGTCTTCTTCTCGGTGAGCAGTCGGAGGACTTGCTCACGACCATCGCGGAGCGCGGATAGCTCTGACTTGACGGCCGCGAGTTCGGCGCGCAGCCGGGCGCCGGTTGCGGTGATCGTCACCAACTCGCCCGCGGCGAACTCAGCCGCGTCAACCGCCACCGTGGCGAGCACCAGGACGGCATCAAGCTCGTCGACGGACTTGCCGTCTGCGCGAGCTTCGTCGTCGGTCACCCGCGTCGAGAGGTCCTGAGCCGCGATCCTTCTCTCTTCGAGCTCACCCCAACGGTCCCCGACCGCGGCGCGGGCGGCATTGACGATGTTTTCGGTCACGACCTCCCTCGCCGGAACTGCCGGTGCCGGATGCGCGACGGAACCACACACCAGGCACGGCTCCCCCTCGGTAAGCTGCCTCGCAAGTTCGCCAGCGAAGCCACTGTGACGCTGTTGGAGCAGGGTGTCGTGTCGTTGCACGGCATCCAGATGCGCGGAACTGGCGGCCGCTTCCGCGTCTTTCGCTTCGCCCAGGAGCCGTCGAGCATCTTCGGCGCGCGCGGAGGCCGCCCGGGCGGCGGAGACGCGATCCAACTGGGCTGTCGCCTCCTCGGCTTTCGAGGCAGCAAGGCTGGTGGAGCTGATCAGCTTGTCGACATCGTTAATCTGCGCAGGAAGCGTTGTTTCGAGAAGGAGCGCCGTCTCGAGCTCTTTCTCCGCCGTCGCCAGTGACATCTCGTGTTCGGCGACCTCCAAGGCGATCGCAGGGAGGCGTGTCTCCTCTGCGAGCGTGTCCGAGAGGGAGCCGAGCATTCCGGTCAACGACTTCACGGTCGTTGCAAGCGATGCAGGCGTGTGCTTTCCCGATGCATCGCCGAACTTCGCGAGTTTCTCTAGAGCGGCGGCCTGTTCCACTGTTGCATGTGAGAGAGTTTCAGCTGCGGCGTCGCGGGCGAGAGCAAGAGGCCACACGGTCGCGGCACGATGAGCGGCCTTCAACGCGGCGCGGTCGAGATCGATGCTCGGACCTGCCTCGGCCAGCGTTGCGAGGGTGGCGACGGCGCCATCCCGCCGCACCTGAAGGTTCCGGACCTCGACCTCGGCGCTGTAGGCGGCCTCGGCCTGGGCGAACTCGAGGTCCGCACGAGCCGCGTTCGTGACGGCTGTCTGCAACTGCTCGTCGAGTGACTCTTTGCCGGTGTTCAACCAGGCCTCGTCGGGGCGAGTCGGCGCCTCGTCGAGTTCGAGCAGGTCTGCGACCCGGCGGGCGTGTCTCGTGAGGGACTCCTCCGCGGACTTCATCTCTGCCGCCGCAGCCTTGCGTCGCTCATCCAGTTGGGTCTCGATGTCACGAAACCGGCGGGTGCCGAAGAGCGTGCGGAGCACGGCCTGCCGGTCATCGTTCTTCGCGAGCAGGAATTCCTGGAAACGATTCTGTGCGAGTAGGATCACCTGCAGAAACTGGTCCTTGTTCAGGGACACAATGCGGGCCAGCTCGTGGGCGACCTCGACAGGTTTCGCGGCGATCCCCTCCCAGGAGTCGGCGACACGTACCCACAGGGTCGCCTCATGTGCCTGCTTGGTCATCCCCTCTCCCCGCGCCTTCGGGCGTTCGTATTCGGGCACCCGATTGACGCGATAGTCCGTGCCGTCGATGGAGAATTCGAGTTCGACGAAGGTGGGGTCGGCGAGGTCCGCATGGTCGCTGCGAAGTAGAGCCTGAGTGCCGTCGTAGCGGGGCACACTGCCGTAGAGCGCATAGCAGATCGCGTCGAGGATGCTCGATTTCCCGGCACCGGTCTTGCCCGTGATCAGGAAGATCCCGTCGGCGTCGAACCGTTCGAAGTCGACCGTCTGCACGTCTTTGTAGGGGCCAAATCCCGCGATGGTGAGTCTCTTGATCTTCACGCCGATGCCTCCGCTGCCGCGCGGGCGGCGATGGCATCGTCGATCAGCCCATCTTCGAAGGCGGTCGGCCCGACGCCATTGCGAACGTGTTCGAGGAATCCCGTCACGATCTCCCTATCCGTCTTCTCCTTGATGCGCTCGGCATACGTCGCCGTGTCAGAGTCGACCACGATGGCGGGCCGATGCTCCAGTTTCACGGCGTGCGGGAACCGCTTCTGCAGGCGCCGCATCCCGTCTATCGGGCGCACCTGGTCGGTGAGGATGGCGGAAATCCAGTCCTGCTCATAGCTCGTGTGGCTGTCGTCGGCGAGGAGATCGGCGAGGTCGCCGCTCAGAACGGTGAGTCGGCGCGGGATGGGCAGGTCGACCCACTCGACACCGTCCAGTCTGTCGGCGCCGAGATCGACGATCCAGCCGCCGCGCGGCTTTCCCGCTTCGGAGAATGAATAGTGCAGCGGGGCGCCCGAGTAGCGCACGCGTTCGCTGATCGTGCTGCGTCCGTGAATGTGGCCAAGGGCGACATAATCCGGTCCGTCGAAGACCGAGGCTGGCACCAGATTCAGGCCGCCAGCCGTGATGTCCCGCTCGACATCCGTCGACTCGGACCCGACATCCGCCACGAAGCAATGCGAGATCGCGACCGAACGTCCGCCGCGATCCGCCATGTCGGTGCGAATCCGGTTCATCGCGAATCCGAGCATCTGCTCATGGGTGCGCAACTCGGCCTCCGGATAGTGGTGGCGCACGAGCGCCGGCTCCAGATACGGGATGCCGTAGAAATGCACCGGCCCGAACGCATCGTCGATGGTGATCGGGGGAAGGTAGCTTTCGTGGCCCGTGATCACATGTATGCCGGCGAGACTCGCCCACTCTGACTGGAACCCGAGCCGGGTCGCCGAGTCGTGATTGCCGCTGGTCATGACCACTTTGGCCCCGGCATCGCGGATGTCCCGAAACGCCCGCGAGAGCACGGTGAATGCCTCCGCCGACGGCATCGAGGAGTCGAACACGTCCCCGGCGACGATGACGACATCGACCCCCTGTACACGCACGACCTCGACCAGCGCATCGAGCACCGGGCGAAGGAACTCGAGCATCGAGTGAGTGTGAAAGCTGCGCCCGATGTGCCAGTCGGAGGTGTGGAGGATCTTCATGTTTGCACGCTATCGGGCACGGCCGACTTCGCTGGAAGGTGACGAGGCGTGCCGGATGGCAGGCCTTGCCTCGTCCTTGAGCGCCTTCTGGAGTCCCTCGGGCTGGACCGGAGCTTGCACCTAATCGTCAAGATGCAATATCTTGCGATAAATCACTGCGAACAGGTCGGCGTCCCTCGCTGCCCCCGTCGACAACCCAGAACTCAAGTCCTGGAACATTTGTCACCCCGACGGAATACGCAGCATCGTTGAGAGACCCGTACATCTGGTCACCGATTTGAATAACCCTGTCCTCGAGAATGACTCCTTCCACAAGAGAGTTCGGATCAGACGGAACGAGTATGTCGCCGACTTCCAGAAAGCCTCCGTCGAGCAATTCGCCCACGTCCCCAGAGTCAAGCTCGTCGGCGAAGGCAGCCGCAGCAGTGTTCTCCTGATCCGTCGTCACAAGGGATTCCTGGCTCAGGGCACGAAAAGCATCTCTCGTAACGGACGACATGAGCAGTCGACGCTGATGCAGAAACTCGTCGTAAGTCAGCATTTCCCAGCTATTCGGAAGCGCATGCCAATACATCTGACGCTCAAGATCAGCGTCCGACATTGAACGCTTCAACCGGAGCGCGGGCCAGTATTCAATCGGCGGCCTATCTGAAATCCAGATATTCGTGTCCCAATCAGTGGGAGCAAAGTTCGCCACTTGGTTGATGCGCTTGACATCCGTCGCTCCAAGCACTGCTTCTTGATACTTCCTTGGAAAAAGATGATGTCCTTCAACGCCCTTAACAGAGGTAGATGCCGGGTCCATCCACTCCCGCACTTTCCCCGCCAACATGAACAGGTCCGCATCGAGCACGTTTAGGGCTGCTAAGTAACACTGGTAGGAGGGTGAAAGAGCCGCTGAGGACGAGATGAGCGCATCAGGCATACGGTAAGCCCAGAAATCCTCTGTGAGCTCCGACGCAATGACAGATTCAAGCAGATTTTCGAACTTCTTACTGGCACCCGCGGGAAGTTGCTCAATCCGGTCGAGGTCCTTCTGAAGCTGAGTCTCACCACTTCCTGTGTATCGCGATGTGAGCTGCGACATATAGAACCAACGCCCTATAAGAACGCGAAGGTCCGCGAGATCCACGCCATATCGGGTGCGACCAAGGAGCCAAATTGCGTAACTTGAAAACAGGTTTGTATCTGAAGTCACCATTCGACGTGACCGAAACCCGACCGCTGGGAGACACCGAATGAATTCATCCCAATGCAAAGGCTTCAGCACGAGGGGCAACGCACTCTTCAGTCGGCCAAGCTCTCCCTGCTGTCGTTCGAGATCGACTGCACCCGTCGCGCGATCGCGGGCGAGCAAGGCGTTATAGGCATCTCCTAGCTTCGCGCGATTTTGTCCAATCGCTACAAGTACGCGGATGATTTGGCCGGTGTCGACTTTGACGAAGTGGTTTCGTGGGGTCCACGCGACATTGCGTTCGGCCAACTCGGAAGCTCGCTCGGCGGTTATTCGTGAAGCTCGAGCAAAATCTTCAATCTCATCTCGACCCTCAGGCCAGAAGACACTGAGCCAGGTGAGTATGAAGTCGTAAGCCTTCAGGCTGACGCCTTCGGAATTGATACGGACGAAAATGTCGGCGACCGTTTCTTTAGTGGCAGTTGCCAAGATCTCGACAACCTTGAACAGGTAGTTCCGAAGGTCGTAAAGATGACTCAGAGTTGTCTCGAGGGTGTCTTTCTGCTCGTCGTCGAGCGGCCCATTGGCTTCTTCGAATTTCGCTATGAACTGTCGCCGAGACGGAATTGGAGAAGCGAAGAACTCCGAGAGGTTTTGGATCCAACTTGCGGATCTCATTATTGCCGCCGAGGGGACTTCGAACTTGTGAGTGAACGGGTTAAATGCGATGACGATTGAGCGCTCGCGATAGTCCGCGTCGCGAACCGGTTTGCCCTTGATTACGGCGTATAGGCTCGTCAGCCGCTGCTGTCCGTCGATGATCTGGTGTGCTGCATTGCGAGCGGCATCTCGACTGATCGCCCGCGTTTCTTCCTCTGCCGCCACGTTCCAGAACATCAACTCCCCCACCGGGTAGCCGCGGTACATGGAGTCGAACAGATCACGAACCTTGGTATTAGGCCATACAAAAGGCCGTTGAAGATCCGGCAAGCCAATCACGCCGCTGTCCACTTGATCGACGAGATTCTGGACTGTCCAGTCTCCGAATTTGAAGATCTCGCTCACTTTCCGGCCGCCTTGCTCAGCAAACCCGATGGCTTCCCCTGCCACGAGATAACCAACTCGTCACGCGCTCGGCTTGCAGCAACGTAAAGCAGCGAACGCTCGCGAAGGTTCACATCAGGGATTTCTTCTTCGGCCACATCCTTCAGCACCCAGGCGGGGGGAATCGCACCTTCCGAAATGTCGAAGAGGACCACACGAGAGAACTCGAGCCCCTTCGACTTGTGCATGGTGAGCACGAGGGGATTCTTGCCGACCGTCTCGCCCGTGTGTGTCTCGGTGATAGTGACACTGCGGTCGGCGAGCTGGTTCTTGACGTCAGCCGCCTGGTTGTTGGTGCGAGTGAGGATGGCGATGGTCTCCGGACGGATATCTGGATCGGCAAGCCACTCCTTGACGAGTTCGGCTACGTTGTTGAATTGCTCGGCCTTTGTCGACGCAGAGAGGGCTCTGGGTGCCGGCCCCGTCCGCGCTGAGCGGTAACCGTGATCGACTTCCTTAGCATCTTCGCTGTCGAGGTAGATGCCGCCTTCGAGTACGCCCAGCGCATAGTTCAGGTTCTGCTGGGTGGTGCGGTAGTTGAGGGTGAGCCGACGCGAGCGCCCGCTGATCTTGATGCCATAGCGAGACAGCACGACATGCTGCCCGTAAATGCGCTGGTGCGTGTCTTCGGCGATAAAGAGGTCGTTCTTGCCTTCTCCCACCAGAGCCCGAAGCAACTGCCAGTGCAGCGGAGAGAGATCCTGCGCCTCGTCGACAAGCACGTGATCGGCGACTCGGGCAGAGGGGTTCGTGTTGAGGTATGACGCGGCAATGGCGGAGACTTCGGCATAGCTCAGGCGCCCCAGAAGACGGGCGGTCTGTCGATAAAGCTCGATGACCTTCCAGACGGCCGCACGCTTACGACGGTCAAGTGCAATCCCGCGTCCGGGTCTCCGCACCTTAAAGTATTCATCTTGGCTGCTGATTCGGTGCGGAAGGATAACTTGCAGGTATTCCCCCTCAAAGAAGGTGGGGCTACGCAGCGATTCCGGAAGCTCTTCCGTCACGTCATCGATCGCGTCTTGCCAATACTTGCTGCTGCTGTCCAGGTTGCCGCGAGGTTCGATCTCCGATCCGAAGACCGCACCTGCTGCCTTCCAAAAATCTGCGCCGGCCCTGTCTCGCACAGCGACTGCCAGTTGATCGATTCCGCGCACGAGCACACCGACTCCACCGAGCGCGGATGCTGGAACGACCGTTGGATCAAGGCGCTCCAGGTCTCGCTCCAACGCAGACGACAGGGCCTTGGTGAAGGTAGTCAAGATGATCCGAGCAGAGGGGTTCTGGCTCGCCAACCGATCGGTGCGATGGAGGAGCACCACAGTTTTGCCGGTTCCGGCACCGCCAGTAAGCCGGAACGACCCGTTGTAGTCCTTCTCTGCGTACATTCGCTGTTCCGGGTGAAGAAACACTCGCCATGCGCCGAAGTCCCCGCCTTCGATCACACGACGCAGTTCCTCGTCGTTCTCGATAAAGGCGAATTGCATGCGGGATGCCGGGTGCAGCAGCGACTTGACGAGCTTCTCGTCATCGGTCACGCCCTCGTCGATAACCTCGGTCTGATCGAAGCCGAGGTCGGTGCGAATCTTGGAGATAGCGTCGCCGACGGCCAACGCGAGCACTGCGTTCTTTTGCCATTGATTCTCGAACGAATCGGCGAGCTCCAACAATTCATCGTCGCTCTCCGCGGAGAAGATCTTCGCGGCACTCGCCTGGTCGAAACCCAATTCGTGAGTGAGGTCGGTGATGTGGTAATTCTGGGATGCAAGATAGGACACGGGTGCCGCGCTCGACGCCTGCGGCGAATCAGGTGTCTCGTCCTGGAAACCAACCAATGGCTTACTGGCGTCAATGAATTCCGTCACACCGTTGATTGGGTTGCGATTTAATATTTGCGTTCTTGCTCGGTGAATGGCTACGTCATGTGCCCATGTGCCGGCGTAGACATACGTGCGCTCTTCCCCAGGGATGTCTAGGCGAAAAAGCACAGCCCGCAATGACAAATCAACCCGGCCGGTGCGAGCACGAGGGTCCGCGGCGTTAGCCATCTTCTCAATATGCAGGCCAGGGGCAGTATCGTCCTCGGCAAGTTTCGACATGAACGCCATGATCTTTGCGTTCACGTTCTTGTCGTGGTCTTGACCCTTGAGCTTGGAAAAAGAAATGTTTGTCATTAGGGATGTCGGCTACCTTCCTATTTTGAGCGCGTCAAGCACGGCGTCGAGGGATGCTTCGACCACGGTCCAGCCCGCTGCCTTGAGTGCATCTACATCGCTCGCGCCAAGATTCCTGGCAACGGCGATTCGCTGTTGCTCCCATGCGATGTCTACGGGAATCCCATCGCCAAGTTCGAGTCCGGTTTCGGGAACGAGCATTTCGGGAACCCCGGCAAGCAACAGGAGCAGAGCCCTGTCCTCGTCACTGGCGAACTCGAGCGCGTCGCTCCATTCGCTGCCGACAGCTGCTTCCATCTGCAACAAGACCATGTCGGCCTCACCAAACTGACTAGCTTCGGATGCGGTGAGGATCTCGGTGAATACACCGGCTGATCGAGCACCCAACAGGTTAGAAAGCTTGAGCCAAAGACGCCACGAATCGGCAAAATCCGCAGCGGAGACTGCCGCGTCACGGTCGTCGAGCATGAGCACGACCTCGGGATCCCCCGCTGAGCCCACTCGTCGCGATTGCATCACCAGGTGACTACCCTTCAGGCGCCACGACTGCGGGTCGACCGTCCCATCAGGCGCGCTTCCTTCCAACTCAGCCAGGGCTCGATTGACGAGTGCCGGCGCATCGGCAACCGCCACAACAAATGCGCTCTCCGGCTGGACTGTGATGAGAGGCAGCGCGCTGGCGATCCGCCGCCACTGATCCTCAGCTGCGGCGGGGTTCTGCAACCAACCCATGATCTGGGTGATTGGGTTGGCAGTCACATGGTCGAGCGCGGCTGGCGAAAGCCCGAGACCGCTGACGAATGCCGAAGCAAAGTCACGGCTGAACCAGTCGCTAGCGGGCTCGGTTTCGCCCGATCCGGCCCGCCTAATGTCGTCCCAAGTGATTCCGAGCACAAAGTAACCCTGGTTCCGTAACGCTCTCCGTTTGGTGGCATCGTCTGCAAGTCGGTTGTTGACCGATGTCGCGTGGTACTTGTAGCCATCGGTATAGATGACCAGCTTGGTCCCGCCGCCGCCGAGCGGCTCAAGCACGAAGTCCGGACGGGTCTTTCCCATGAATGGTTGAGGCACGAGCTGCCACACCACTTTGGATCCGGGCAAAGTGAGCTGGATTCTATTGCCCCACTCGCCGGGGATCTCCTTGATCGTGGCTCCGAGCGCGGCCGCACGCTCCATGAAGACCTTACGGAACCACTGTTCGAGGATTGACTCTGGGTCCTGAGTTCCCGGGTCGACCGGGGTCACAATCCAGGGGTCGCCTTCACCGGTCTCGTCGATCCCGAGGATTGTTCGCAGGTGTCGTTCAGCGCTGGCGCGCGAAACTTTCGAAAGGTCGCCGCCGGGTGCGAATGGAAGCAGACAGCGGTGGCACGCGCTTCGTCCCTCGTTGCGGCACGGGCAATGCGCAACGATGCGCCAGGCTCGTTCGAGAATGTCGCGGATGTTGTCCTTGTCGGCAAGATCGGCCAAATAGCCGGTGCCTCCCGGGACTGCATCGTGAATAAGCAGGGCGACGTTGTTCACGTCCTCCCCCATGACCGGCTCAACGATGGTGACGAGGCGAAGGTGGTCCGGGTCGCCACCGATCACCTCTCTCAGACCGAGTTGCACTGCCGCGGAGATACTCGGCAGTCCGAGCCCGTCGCCGACCGTGACCGAAGCGGGTAGCCGCAGCACCACTCCCTGGGTTTTAAGAGTGCGGCTAAGGGCAAGCTGGCGCGTGTGCTCATCCTTTGATGTGCGGTGTCGACACCACGCGCGGTGTTCTCGGGCCGTGTTCACTTCGCCCTTCTGGTCCAGTTTGCCGCAGGCTTCGCAAACGCGGAACAGGGGTGGTGACAGCTCGGCCCCCGCTAGCATCCGCGGCGAGCCCGCCGCGCTGACCTTGCCCAGATTGATCCAGCGGATGGTGAGTTCACGCAAATACTTGACGCCGAAGTCAGTGCCTTCGATGAACCACTGTCTGGCCACGTGGGCGGGGTCTATGTCCGCGGCAACCTGCACAAAGAAGCGCTCGCGTTGTCTCTCGTCTCGCCGATCACTAATGCTCGATTCGTCGCGGCGTACCTCGGCGGAGACCTGTTCGAGTTCGACGACGTCGAATTTCTGATTGGCGTCGGCGATTCCCTTGCTCCCGCATCGCGGGCAAAAGGTAAGACCCTTGGCTGCATCGCCCTCCATCGGCACCATTGAGTCGCGGGCGAACCCGCATTCCGGGCAGAACACCCACGTCTGCACGCGGGACCCTTCGCTGCCGAGGTCGACGGCGTCGATTTGGATCTCTATGCCTTGCGCATAGAAGGTCGCGCCCGGTGCGAGCTCGTTGATCGCGATTCCGGCACCGCGTTCGTAGCTGATCGCGTCGTGCTGGAACTCCTGGCTTTCGGGGTCTATCCAGCTCAGCGCCACATCGAGGCGCACGCTGTCGTCGAGCAGTGTGTAGTTGGGAAGCACGCCGAACCGTTCGAGTGCGCCGACCCAATGCTCGTTACGAAGATCGTCGAGTTGGCGCAGGACCATGCCGATTGAAGCCTTTGCCGCTCGCAACGCGATCCGGTCGTCGTCATTCGCAGCGGGGTGACCGGCGGCGGCTTCCAGGTGCGGCAGGGATTCGTTGATCACCTTTCGTCGAATGCGTAGCGTCTCGATCTCGGCGTTCCATCGGGCCGAGGACCCGATAAGGGTGCGGGCGATGCCGCTGGAGCGCTCTCCGTCGTCGGGCATCGCCCAGCTGCGAAGCGTGCCGACGGCCCATTCCGTGAGGTGATCGAAGGTGGCCAGGAAGGCATCGAGACGCGTTGCCGCGTTGGCCTCGGCATCCTCGATGACGGTGGCCAGAAAGGATTTCGCGTCGGTCGTCGTGAGCACGTCACGGGCTTGGGCCACTCCGGTGAACTTTGACGTGGCGGCGAGGTGGTCGACTATCGACGCCGTGTACTGACGTCGCAGAATTTCCTCGGCATTGAGGTATGTGGCGGGCGGACGCACCTCCCCATTGATCACCGAGAGCGGATCTCCGAGCTTGGGAAGCTGATCCCCGCGGCCCACGACGAATGCCATGGTGAGGGCGTTGCCGGTAAGCCGTCCGGCCCGCCCGACACGCTGGAGGTAGGACGCGACAGATCGGGGTAGCCCAGCAAGGAACACAGTAGAGAGGTCGCCGATGTCGATACCCATCTCGAGCGTGGGGGTAGCGACAAGCACGTTGGGGGCATCCGGCTGAGCGACTGCAGCCTTGAAACCGTTCTCGTAAGCCAGACGCACATCGTCCTTCAGAAGGCTCGTGTGCTCGCGGGCGACAACGCGGCGAATCTCGCCGTCGTTGTATTGGGTGCGATAGTAGTTGGCAACGCCGGCCTTAGTCCGAAGGATTCCGCGGCAGCGGCCCACCAGGCACGGTCCACCGTCCAGCTGGCCGATGACGGTGGCTGTTCCCGGCACCGGCGTTTGGCAGGTGTCGCACTCGAGCAGGTGGTGCCCAGCGGTGAAGTCCGCGAGGGAAATGGGGGCGACAAGAATACGGTTAGGACTCAGCTGATAGGCGGTCGCGCCGCTGCTACCAATTGGGGCGCCCAAGATGATGCCGCCTTTTTCGAGTTCGGCAAAGAGCAATCTGGTGAGTTTGGCTCCATCGGAGGGAATGACGCCCAACACTTTGCGCGCCCAGATCGCGTACCAGCCTTGCGACGATGTGGCCTGGTCGAGGTGGGACTCGCGGGCACCCTTCACTGCGGCAATAGAGCCCACGCGCGGGAACGCGGGCACTTCGCGTCCCGGGGGGAATGCTGGCATTCCTTCGCCACGGGGGCGCCCGCCCCACAGCCACCAGAGTTCGCCGTTGTTGTCGACGTACTTGCGCAGCCACTCGTGCTCGATTGAGCCGCGTTCGCGCATCCGCTCGAGCACACCTCGCACCCAACGCACGAGGGTTGTGGGGGCGATCTCGCTGCCTCTCTCGTCATCGAGGAATCCCCCGGTCTCGAAGTCCCGCACGGCGGCGCGACCGGCTGCTTCCAGTCGGGCCGCCGGTCCGGCGTCGACCTCGACAGCGACGGATCCGGTGAGCTCAAGAGTGCGGCCCACCCTGGACTGCAAACCAAACTCCATGGCGAGGTCGAATTTCAGGCGTTTGCGAACGAGCCGCATGGTGGGCGCGGGTACGCGCCGTGCGGTGTCTTCCTGCCAGAACGGTGCGAAGGCTTCGCGGTCGACAACATCGGGGGCGAGCAGGCGATAGCGCAGAAACTTGTCGTCCCCGGCACGCCGCAGCATCGCCTCCGCGACGTCGTCGAGTGTGGAGACCCCATCATTAATCGCGTCTCGAATGGCGTTACGGAGGCTGAAGACGTGGGAGCGACTCTGCACGAAGCCGGCGCGGTGGGCGGCATCCTGCACGCTGTCCGTGAAGACGAGAGCCTTCTTCTCACCAGCGTCGAGGTACCGGTCTCCGAAGATGGTGTTGATACTCACCGAGAGCAGCGTGGAGATCGCGCTTCCAAGAAAGCGGATGCCGTCGGCCTTCTGGCAGTTGGGGCACACGTCCTTGTTGGAGTCTTCGTCGGCATCGTCGCCCATGAGGGTGAGCACGGGCAGCACGTCGGTGACCGCCTGTGATCCGTCCTCCTTGGGGGGCTCGATGCTGAGTTGACGCTGCTGCACATCGAACCAGAACAGGCCCTCGGTAGTGGAGTCCGCTGCGGGTAGCTGCTGCTGCTGGTCCGCCTCTCGAGGTGCGTAAATGAGGGCCCGGAACCGTGCCGAGTGGGTGGCGTGGTTGCGACGGATATCGATGTCGCTGTGGTCGAGGTCGAACCCGACGGGCCCGAGTTGCACTCCCCATCCGCTGCGGCCGCAGTGCCGGCAGTAGATTGCAGGGAACTTGGCGCGCCCGTCCAAGCTGAAGGGGTCGTCGTTGTCGTGCTCTTCGATGCCGCCGTCATCTGACCAGTCGTAGCCGACGCTGGGCCCGGCGACGCGATCGAGGCGGGTGAGTGCCCGCACCCAGAGGTGCAGGTCAACGGATGCAGCGGTGCGACCCACGAAAGAGCGCACGTGGCTCAGCGCGGCGATCAGAGTGACGAGAAAAGTCGCGCGGGACGCGTCGCGTTGCTCAACCGTCTCCGTGGCGCTCAGGCCGGCGGGGAAGAGCGTGGCGACAAGGGTGTCAATCGAGACCGCATCACTGGCGGCCTCACAGAGCGCGCGAGTGAATGGGTGTGCCTGGGTGGCATCGAGCAGCAGTTCCGGGTCGGTGCTGGTAAATCCGTGTGTGGAAGCGGCCGACTGCCCCCGCCAGTAGAGCGTGGAGAGCACTGTAGCGGTGATGGTCTCGGCGTCGCGATGCTGCTCGCCAAGGGCGTCGACCGCATCCGTCAGCTCGACAAGGAGCGCCCCGTCGACCGGCCGCGGCTCAAGTCCGCGAGCAGCAAGCCGCGCTTGTGCGCCGTCGGACCATTCAGCGAGGCTCAACCGGGTCTCGGTGATGATGCTGTCGTCGTCGAACTCATCGCCGAAGACGGTGTTGGCGAAGTCCACCATGAGCTTGGGATCGCCCTTATCGCCCAGCGTGGCCGACGTGGCCACAGGGGTAATGAGACCGAGCGGCCGGGCACGCGCGGTATCATCTATCGCTGGCGAAGTAGCCGTCGAAGCATGCGTCTCTACACCTACCGCGGGCCAATGCCGTTTGAGCGCCAGCCCTAGGCGACGGAGCAACATGGCAACGTCAGTCCCCTGCGCGCCGTCGTAGGTGTGGAACTCGTCGAGCACCAGATAGCGCAGGCTGGTAGCGCTCTGCTGCCATAGGGTCTGGTCGGCGGGGCGCAGCAGAAGTTGGTCGAGCATCTTGTAGTTGGTGAGCAGGATGTCTGGGGCATCGGCCTGAATCGCAGAACGATCGGTGATGAGCCCCTCAGACGTGACGCTGCTGCGGGTCGGTCCGGTCTGCCCGGTGTAGAGGGCGGCACGCACTCCTCCGAGAGCAGGGCTGGTAGTGATGAGCTCGGTGAGGCGACGGGCCTGGTCATTGGCGAGGGCGTTCATTGGGTACAGGATGAGGGCCTTGATGCCGCCGACACCTTCGCGCTTTGCGCGCAGAACGTGGTCGAGAATTGGGTAGAGAAAGGCCTCGGTCTTGCCCGAGCCAGTCCCTGTGGTCACGAGAGTCGGCAATGGCCGGGGCTTCTCGGGGCTAAGGTTGGCGCTGCTCAGCCGTGCGAATGCGGCCGCCTGATGGCCGTAAGGCGGAAAGCCCTCGTGCCATTCGAGCGTCGACCGCCATCCCTCGTCAGCCGGTCGGAATGGCAAGCGCAAGCGAACGAAGGGACCCTTGAAGATGCCCTTCTCTGGATGCCGAAGGAAGCGGTCGAGCGCGAGGCGCGCATCTTCGTCAGCGAGGGCGAAGGTGGTGGACAGGTAATCGACGAGGCCGTCCCGCACGTCTTCAGCCTGGAGCGTAGGGAGCAGTTCACTCACGAGCGATCCTTCAGAATTGTCTCGAAGTGCGCGTATGCCTGCCTCATGTCGGCCTCTCGGTCCAGAGTCACGAAGGGCCGCTCGTACGTGTACGTGTTCCCAGCGGCGTTCGTTGCGGTGCGCTCATCCTCAGTAGCCCGTTGCCCTTTCGCCCGCCACACAGTGAGCACCGAGCTCGGGACCAAGCGGCCGTTAGCATCGTAAAAGTAGACATTGCGGTCGTAACCGTAGAGCACCGCAAACTGAGCCCGATATATCGTGCACAGTTCGTTTGCTGTGACTCCGAGCATCAGGGCAAAGATCGCGTCCATCTCCACAAGCGCCTGCCGCCTGTCGGATGCGCGGCGAAGTGGCGTCGAGGGCTCCCACTCCGCGGAGACAACGCCGAGGCCAGACCGTCCGGTGTAATCTAGGCCGCCCTGCCATGCATCGCTCAAGAACTCCTCATCAAACGCTTCATGCCAGAGGCTCGAATACGCCTCCGTGAGCACGTTCAGCCGCAGTGTTCTAAGCGCAATCTGGGGAAATAGAGGATGGTCGGCGCGCGCCAATGACAGCTGCCTGACAACTCCTCGGTTCACCGTCGAAGGCGTGGTTGCCCGCACAACGAAGTCGTTTACGATCGACGAAAGTGACGCGGCGGCCTGGATTAGTCCGATCGCGGAAGGGGCCCCAGCACTCGTCACTGCGTTAACGTGTGCAGCGCCGGGGGGGATAACCGCGGCGATGAGTGTGCGCTCGTTCTTGTTCGCGGCCATGTTCCGCCATGCAATGCGGTAGCTGTCGCGAGCAGGTACCCGATCTAGCCCCCAATGGCTGTAAGTCGCGTCGTAAGTTGTGGAATCGATTGCCGGCTTGTATGAGGTAATCGGGAGTGCATCGGGCGTCAATGTCTCAAGGTCAACCGCCGACCAGTCTTGATTGTGCAACATTGTCGGATTCGGAGACTTGTAGAACGGTATGGCAACAAATAAGTGAGGACCTTGGAGAATTGCCTCCCTCCAGGCTGGGACCTCACCCCAATTAACTTCGAAGACACCCTTCTTGCGGTCAATACTCTCGTCCCACCCACGCGAGAACTCCAACCCCAGCTCGCTGATCCGAGGACTGTGGGAGAGTTTTTCGAGCACAGCAGCTGTCGCGCGATTGACGGCGTAAACCATTCGTGTTTGCCTCACCGGGACAGAATCGTCCTCAAGGATGGCGTGCCAGATCTTGAGTGTCTCATCGGTCACATTAGTCACGCGGTTGCGGTGCGGACGTAGGTCCCAGTTGCCATCGCGGTCCTTCAAACCTGGCTCTTCGCCGGAGCCATCATGGCCCAGGGAACGCACTACCACGTCGGGATGGTAGATGTAAGTCGCCATTTGAAAGGAAGGTTCAGGCGCTGCGCGACCATAGACGTGGATCCCGAAAGATGCCTTGTCATCAATCTCGAACAGAATTCGCTCGTTGAGGAAGTGCCAATGCCTGCGCAGTCGCAGGTAGGTCGCGCCCCGGAGCAAGGCCGCCTTTTCGTCGGTGAAGTGGGTTTCCGGGTGAATCAGGCCAATGGTTCCAGCGCTGCTGCCGTGTCGCCAAACCTGCTCCATGAAGCCTAGGTAGAGATTCGGTTGCACGCCGCCCAGATGAGGGTAGATTGCCGCAGAGCCAACGAACGCAGCGGTGACGGCAACATCACTCGTACCCTCGAGGACGAGATTCGCGATGCCATCAAGGCTGAGAGTGTCTTTTCGTTTTGTCCCGATCTGCGCTTGAGTGGGCTTGAGTGTGAGCTGCCACCATGGATCGCCTTCGGCCAACAATGCGGCGACGTCGGATCGCGGACGGACCCACGGGGGGTTACCCACTTGCAAGTCGAATCCACCGCGGGCGAAGACCGTGACGAAGTCGAGCTCCCAGTGAAAGAAGCCCTGCTGGGCGGCGATTCGCTCTGACACAGAGAGCCAAGGGTGATCAACAAGTGCGTCGCTTACCGGACTTGCCCCGGCGAGCGACAGCTCGATCTCCTCTGCCGTGCCGAGTTCAGTCCACTCGGTCGAGAGGCTGAGCGTTGCCTGCCCCTGCGCGATTGCGTTCTTTTTGGCCTCGAAGTGGGTGCCGAGGACAGCTGCGAGTCCGTTGATCCATTCATCCAAGGTTGGAGGTTGTACGTCTTGCGTGAGCGTGTCGGTCAGCGGCCAGAACCACAGGGCGTTCCAGGCGTCCATCACGCGCCGGAGGCGTTGATACGCGCCGTTGGTGTCGGCGAGTTTGGCTTCGATGTCTTCGCGGGATACCAAGCGTGTCGTCTCGGCAGGCTCGACCGACGATCCCCAGAGCGGGATCTTTCGGCGAACCTCGCGTTCGGCTATCTCGAGGCGGCGGAGAGCGAACTGCCAGAGCGTCTCGACGCGCATCGCAAGAGCGGCAAGTTGGTCGAGCTGCTTCTTAGTCGGCTTGATCGTGATCTGACGACGCCATGCCTTGAGCGCGGCGAGAGCCTCTGGGGCGAGCTCCTTTGCCTCCTTCGCCTCGGTGGCGCTCCCCCAGCCTTCCGAAGGCAAGAGGAAGTGGTGGATGGATCCCGACAGCCCCGAGGCGACGCGTCCCTCACGGATATCTTCGGCTAAATCGACTACCGGCACATCACGCGGAACGGCCTTGAGCCACGTCTTCGAGTTCACTTGGTCGCGGCTGTAGACCGCCCGGCGGGAGCCGATGAGGGAGTTTCCGCGCTTCAGGTGCAGGCCGAACCAGGGCGCCTGCAGGTCTTCCGACATGGTGTCCAGCCAGAGCGAAATCTCGGCAAGCTCAACCGCTGTGGCATTGAGGTCAACGCCGTAAACCTGGTGCAGGGCGATCGAGGCCTTGACCTTCTGCAATTCGCGCGGATAGGCATCCGGATCAATGTCCTTGCCCAGCTCCTTCTGCCGACGCTTGAGGTACTCTGCGGCCACTTGTCTCACCGCTTCGAGGGCGAACGCACCCGAGCCCAGCGCTGGCTCGCACACGGTCAGCTCGAGAATCTCGGCTGCCGTTGTTGTCGAGCCGTTCTGGTCTAACAACTCTTCCAGCGCCTGTGACACCGTGAAGCGGGTGAGAACTTCGGGTGTGTAATAGGAGGCGGATTGCTGACGCTCCCGGCTCGCGAGACGGAATACGAAGCTACCGCGGTCGTGAACCACCGCCTGCACCTCGCCAGTGATCGGGTTCGTCGATTTTACGAAGTCTTTCGCGTCGATGCCCTCGGAGCGCTCGACCGGCACCACCCAGGAACCCTTCTCGGCGTTCCCATCTTTGGCCACCTCATAGAGCTCGGTCTCGGCGAAAAACCCCGTGTAGGACATGAGACCCTCGTACACGGCGCCCAGTTGGTTGATCCCGAGATCGGCGTAGCTGATGAAGCCGCGGTCGCGGCCCTTCTGCTCCTTGCTGAGCAGCAGGTGTGCGAGCACCTTCTGCAGCTCGGCGTCACTCAGCTTGACCTCATCAATGAGGGCTGTGGCCTTGGGCAGGAAGAGATCGGCGCGGAGGCTGTTAAAGGTGAGGCCGTCGCGAAGGTCGGACGCGGAGGTTTCGACCGGCTCGATCAGCGAGGTCTCGACAGGCTCGACCGCTCGAACTCCGTGGCCCTGGTCTACCAAACGGAAGAGCACTGCGAGGGACTCATAGAAGTGCGTGCCGTGCTCCGCCTGCTCGGTCGCGAGAGTGACCAGGGTCAGCTCGCGGAGGCGGTCGAGGCTGTAACCCTCCTCGTACTCACTCGCACCGACAGGTAGCACCTTTAGTTCGGGCGACGCCTCAGCGAACAGTAGGAACAGGATGCGGTACAGGAATCGCAGGGACTCCTTCGCGAGCGTCTGTGCCTCCGCCTGCGGCAGTGGCTCGAGCCCGCCGCGGAGGCGGCGAGCAACTACATCGTTCGCGATGATCTCGATGGAGAGTCGTACGCCCTCACGAAGATCCTGGGAAACTCCGACAGTGTGTTTGATCGACTCCTCGAGCGCCTTCGTCCACCAGATGTCGCCGTCGGCATCCGGGGCAAGGGACTCCGAGGCCACGCAGGTGAGAGCGCGATCGATCTCCCCACCACGCTTTGTGTCGTTGCGGGCAACCACCAGTTGCAGGTCCACTGCAAGATAGCGACCCTCGGCCCATCGGTCTCGCTCCGCCACCAGCAGCCACTTGCCGGCGAGCACCAGGGCGAAGATCGGTCCGCCTCCCTCGACGAATACGGCGGACAGCAAGCGTGCCACTGAGTCGATCGCGTGCTTTTCGTTGGTGTCGGTCTCGAAGGGAACCAGCAAGGTATGGGCATCCTTGACGAGCAGATCCTCAATGGTGTCCGCGGGTCGCCCCTCGATGATCACGAGCGGCGATACCTCTGAAAGGCCCGGCTGAGTCACCCGCAAAAGCGGACCCTCTCGCTCCATCCGGTACCCGCCGCCCTGGTAGCCCAGAGTTTCGAGCACGGCATCATAGAGATCCTCGCGAATGCCCAGGTCATTGCTACCCGGCTCCAGAATCGCCAGGCGCGACTCGAGCTGGGCGCGTATCGCATTGAACCGTGCCCGCGTCGACCGTGTGCCGTCTGTGTCTTGCTCGTCCCACTCTTTGCGGCGCGCAAGCACCTGCGCCTGAAACGACTGCGATTTCGCATCCGTCGTAAAGAAGTGTTCGCTCAGCCAACCCTCGCCGATGATGATCGCCTCGTCAGCCATGCCCTACTCCCCTGCCGTTTCGTCGTCGGCATAGTCCCTCGGCACCACCACGAGCAGCGGACGCACAAGCTGCTGGTGCGGCTTCATCGACTCGGCCATCACCCGCTCCTGCTCCACTGTGAGGCGGCGCGACTTGAGACCTTCCAGCTGGGTGAGAACGTCTGCCTTTCGCTCCCACTCTTCAATGCGGGTCGACCACGACTCGATGCGCTGCTCGATCGCCGCTTTCGACGACTCAGCGAGCAGCGCCGCATCTTTTCGAGCGGCGCGAACGGCGGGCGCGATCAACTTCTGCAGCGACGCCACGTCTACAGCGCCTGAGTTGACCTGAGATGAGGCCGAGAAACCAACTTCCGCGAGAGCTGTTTTCGCGGTCGCGTGCACCATCGTGATCATGAAGTTTGTGTTCTCGATGTCGGGCACACTCACCGTGAGGAAGGCGCTAGCCACAACTTGGCCGCGAAGATTCGTCAAGGTCGACAGAAGCAGAATCGTCGGGTAGTCCACGTCGCCGCGCACTGCGAACACCTCGTTGCGGCCCAGCTTGGAAAGCGCGCGGTCGCTGGCCCACTCCAGCACCGGATGCAGCGGGCCGAGATAGTGGGCCTCAGGCCACAGTGACGTGCTCGCCTTGTTGTCGCGGGCATCCTGCAGAAGATCCTTGCCTCGCTGAAGCGATACGACGAGCTTGAGGTCCTCGACGACCTTGCGGTCTCGCAGGTAACTCTGAGGTAGGACCTCGAGTCGCTGGGCGAGGTCGCGGGTAGGCACCATCTCGACTATTCCGTGCGAGAGGCTCTCTTTCCAGCCCACACCCCCAGCAGATGGTGCGGCGGCTGGTGCCGCAAATGTCTCAATTAGAGCCTCCCGTAGGAACGTGGTGTCGTCGGGAAACAGGCCAGACGAGGCATCCACGGTCATCGCAGTCTCGGTGGGCGAAACGACGAGGCCGCTGCTCTGCTGCATTGCGAGCTTGGCCAGCAGCGAGCCGATCGGATCACTTTCTCCTGACAGCGCCTGCTCGATGGTAGGGATTACATCGTCGGCATCACGCCCGGCCGCAAGGGCCTTCTTGATCTCGTCCTCTTCGGCGCCGGCGTCGTATTTGCCCATGAGGGAGGCGACGTCGCCGAGCGCCGTGTGCGCCTCTCGCTCACGGTCGAGCAGGCGCTGGAGCACACGCACATCTCCCGAGAACCGGGCATTCGACGGGCTCAGCAGCATCGTCGTAATCTGCGGCCGTTTCTTCTGGCCGTAGCGGTCGATGCGGCCGTTGCGTTGCTCGATGCGAATGAGGCTCCACGGAATATCGAAATGGATGAGTTCGTGGCACTGCGAATGCAGGTTGACGCCCTCGGAGGCCACGTCTCCCGTAACAAGAAGCCGAATCGGCGATGACGATTGCTTGAAGCTCTCGACTGTCTCCTGCTGCTCGACGTCGCTGAGGCCACCATGAAGGATCTTGATCTGGTCGTCTTTGAGCTTGAGATCCCTGCTGAGCTTCGCGTGTAACCACTCCAGGGTGGCGACACGCTCGGAGAACACCACAGCGCGCTCGGCGCCGGAGGGCCCGACACTAATGCCACGGAGGTACTCCAGCAGTTTTGTGTACTTCGCCGAGATGCCGGCGAGACAATCATCGGCGAGCGCCAGCAGGCGCTCCAGTGCTTCCACCTCACGTGCCTGGGCTGCGGAGGACGACCGGTCGAGCTTCTTCAGCCGTTCCTTCGTAGAGTCCCGCAACGCCGCGGGCGATGAAAGGAATGCCTTCGCGAGTGTCCAGGGGAAGAGGGCGGAGTTGTTGCCCGAGTAGGGTGATGCTCCGGCCTTGGGGTGCAGCCAGACGTCGGAGAGTTCATCCGCCACGGCGTCTTCCTCGGGTGACGCGTCGACCAAGAAGTGTTGCGGGTCCAATCGCTCGGCCCAGTCAGCACCGACCTCGCGCGCAACCTCTTCGCTGTTGCGATGACGGCGGATGATGAGCCGCTTTACTTCGGACTCGATGATGTCGCCGTCGGGGGTCACGGCAGTCGGCTCGAGAAGGCGGATCAGCTTGGCGAAGGATTCCTTCTTGCCGTTGTGCGGGGTAGCGCTGGCGAGAATGAGGGCTTCGGTGTTCTTGGCGAGCACATTTGCCAGCATGTTGGCGAGCGTTGCTCCGGTGATGTTGTGCGATTCATCGATGACGACCGCGTCCCACTTGTGCTTCGCCAAATGCGCCCGGTACTTGTCCTGTTTGAGGGTGTCGATCGAGATGATCGCGCGCTTGTACAGACTGAACGGGTTGCGGGTGGCCGGCAGCTTCTGCCGCACTCGTTGGATGCCCACAGAGTCGAGGCGCACGAAAGGCAGCGCGAACCGGGTCCACATCTCGTGTTGCATCTGTTCGAGCACGTGTCGTGGGGTGACGATGAGGATTCGCTCCCCGCGCCCTCGCCTAACCAACTCCGAAAGGATCATGCCGATCTCCAGCGTCTTGCCGAGGCCGACTGCATCCGCAATCAGGATTCGGGGGCGCAAGTTCTCGGGGTCAAGTGCCTTACGCCCGGCGGTCTGCTGGTACCCGAGCGGGTCAGCGAGCATCCGCGTGGAGACGGTGAGTTCGGGAGCGTTAAGCGGAACTGGCGACTTGCGCAGCGTCGCCTCGAGCCACAGCTTCGCCCTGCGATAGCCAGACGAGTCGTCGCCCTTTACGGTGGCCTGTTCCGGGTCAAGCGGGACGATCGTATCTATATCGCTGTAAAAGGAGGCCGTGGTATCACGCACCAGCTCGGAGAGGCCCTGCACTCGAATAAGTAGACCCGAGGTTGTCATCTCGGTATTCGTGACAAGCCAAGTGACGTCGCGTACAACGACGATCGAGCCGGGGGCGACGTTCAATTCGGCTGCGCTGTCGGTCGTGACGCCAATTCCTTCAGCGTCTTCTATGACACCCAGTGACACCTTGCCCCCTTGTTTTGCGATGAGCGGTTGAATGCTCTTGATAGATTCTCATCGCCAGTGCTACACGCAGCACACTCTACCGAAACCGTACAACCAGGTCGTTCACTCCCCGAAATGGGGTAGCGCGCTCTCATCGTGTACGGCCAATGTCTGAGGGTGGCCATAACCTGCAAAGCTTTGTAACTTTGACCCAATCAGGAGGACACCATGGACGAGCTGATAGAACTTCGCGAACGCGAGGTGCAGTGGCGTCAGCGTCTCGTTGGCACCTCCTTGGTGATGGAGGCGGACGTAGATCAAGACGAGGCCACAGAGTCCTTCAGTTGGCTTGGCAATAGATATCGCACTTGTCACACCCGCGACGAGCGAAGAGAGCTCTTGTCGCTGTTTAGAGCAAGCTTTCTCGTTGGACTCACCGCAGTGGGTGGTCGAGATTACGACGAAGGCACCTTCTGGCCCTTCGTCAACACAGCTTTTGGCGTGACCCTGTCGCAAGGCGACATCGACCTGGTTTCGACTAGGTACAAGGAGATTCTCACCCACTACGGACTCCGTCGATTCGCGACTCCGATGGCCAATGTTGGCGAGATCCTCATGCACGCTGGCGTGCCTGTTGGAAGCGTCGAGGGATTTCTTCGATTGCTGGTTAAACAGGATCGACGGGGATCTGGCACCAGCGGAGCAATGTTCTCTGCCTGGGCAAAATCGCAAAACCGGCAGTCCGCGGCGATGTTGGGACTTGATGCACCGACTTGGCGATTCCTGCGCGAAGGGGGCGAAATCGCCGAGGATTTCGTTGATCGCTGCCTCTCGGCCTTCGACGCGGCCACCAGCGGCGGCCTTGCGCCGGAGTCCGGGCTCTCGCGGCATATCCTGGACGAGATCTTGCGACTTGTCGAGACACGAGCGCTCGTGTCCCGACCCGGGCGCGGAGCGAGAACTCGCGAGGCAATCTACGTTCCGATGCTCATTTGGGACGGAGCTGCGCATGGAGTGGCGATCGTTCTGCCCGAGCTTGAAGTGATTCTCGAACAGACAGTTCGCTGGACATTGACATCGGAAGGTCAGTCGGCATTGTACTCGGCTGAACCGCCATGGCCGGGAGTCCCCGCGAAGACCATCATTCATTCGCTCCCTCGGCCCACGAAGGCCGTCTCCGTGCGAGCACGGCCAGGCGAGCAGGAATGGGATGTGGTGGTGGTGGATCCGGACGATCCGATGCTGGTTTTTGACCCATCAAGCGGGGCGATCATCCCCGCGCGCAACTCACTCCCCCGTGATCGCGTCGTTATTGGGGTGCCGCGAATCGAAAGCCAAACGCTCGAGGAACTCGTCGAATTCGATGGCGAAAGCTCGATCACCTCTTACCACGAGTCCCCTTTTGGCTGGGAGTCCTGGGCATTCGCGACCGTCGACTTGGGGAATGTCAGAAAGGTACGCCGAGGCGAGGACCGCTGGCGATTCGTCTCAACATCCACACGACCCCAGGTGACCTATCCGGCAACGCTTCTCGGTGCCATGACGGCAGATGATTTACCGGTCTACATGGACGTACCGGGCGTAATTCTCCCGGCCACGAGTGAGGCAAGCGACCATTCCTTGCCATGGTCAATTTCGCTGACGGAAGAGACAACCGGCAGAACGCTGTGGACCACCGAGGTCCGGCCCACGCGCGATCCGCAGGACATCTCACTGTGGCCGGATCGGCCGTCGACCTTGCTGGGCGAGTACGTCATAGGCGTTCGCGGCGCACTGGGTCGAGGGCTCACTCGTCGGGTCGCCATCGCCGAGGGCTGGAAGGCCACTCATCAGCCGCTGTTCCGATATTTGACCCCCGATGGAAAGGGTTTGGAGTCGGCAACCGTATCGCTTTCCAACGATCGGGGCCGCGACCAGGCCGTGACGCTCGACCGAAGCACTCAGTCGTCGATGACGACTCTCACCGATGAGACAGGAACGATAGAGGTAACGGTCTGCGTGCCCCACATGAGTATTGCTGTGACGCGCGATGGATCGCTGCCCGTCATCACCCTGCTTCCGCAGTCTGTAGACGTCGAATCCCTTGAGGACGCCCACCTCCGTGTCACCGTCCCCGTTGGATTGCGCGCAACGCTGGGGCTGCTTGCCGCAGGTCGCGTTGAGCAAACGATTGACGGAGGTATTTCCAACCAACGTGCATACGCGAGCTTCAACCTCGGCCAATTCGCCGATACCGGTCGTTCCGTGCGGTCAGCTGTGTTGCAGCTACGCATCGGCGAACGTTCCGTTCCCGTGGGAACTCTCCGACCGCGGAAACTCGCCGATGAGCTCACCTTCGACGCCGAAGTTGGCGCTCTTCATGTCTCACCAGGGGCACCTGCGGGGCTCACTGCGGCGCTCTATCCCAGATATGCACCATGGGAGGAGCCGACGGTGATCAACTTCCCGGCCGGTGCTTTGTACGCTGAGATGGCGAGCGTACTGACCGAAGTTGGCGAGGCAACTGTCATGCTCCGAATTGATGACCCGTGGTCTCCGTCGCCCTGGCCGGCAAAGCCTGATCGACTTGATCCAAATGTGTTTTTCATTTCGATGCTGCCGCTTCAGGCGGCAGACGGGTCACCTGAGGTTGGATTCTCACGGTGGCTCGCTGGCTTGGACGAGATTCCGAGTGCGCCGAGTGCCCTCCCGCTCGCGGCAAAGGTCTTGTCGCTGCTCGGCAAATTTGAGTCGACTCGCACATTTACCTCAATTCGATCTCAGCTCTCCGAATTGTTTGGGAAATATCCAGCGCTATTCATCGACACCGCCATGCAAGCGCCACTTGAGCCATCTGTGCTCATGCGCCTAGTCGTCGATAGTGATCTCGCAGCAACCGGGAGTGAGATTCCGCCGCCGGTTCCCGGCAGCTGGCCTCTGAATTCATTCCTTGGCCTTGTGGGCGACTATGAAGGCACTCAAGAGGATTCCGACCCTGAATTCATCAGCAACCTGGAGAATTTTGCCGGTCTCAGTGCGCTTACTCTGCTCGACACCGGAGTCGACCAACACGCGAGGGTCGGGCGGTTCGACGACAACACTCGTATTCTGAATAACTTTCCACCCGACAGACTTGAACAGATTTGGGCGGCAGCGAGCCCGATACCCGGACGTCTCCTTCAGCTCGATACACGAATGATTGCTGCCCGTCAGCTTTTCGATGCTCGCAATGCTCGGACACTGCGCGATCTCGTCGGGTCGTCGAGAACTGTCTTGGAGAGAACAAAAAGCGCCATATTTGCGGTCTTCGGGCCGGGCGGAGAAGAACCCGTTGAAGCACGAATCGGTAGTGACGGGTGGAGAAACCTTCCTGCGCTCTCAATGGCTCTCGCCATCGTTGCGCGACTGGCAGCGCGCGACCTCGGCAACGCGCGCGGCATCTACGCGGGAATGCGCGACCACTACGCCCAATTGGCTGAAGCGGCACCGGCTTTCGTCGAACAGGACCTCGTTATCGCTGAATTGTGGATCATGAACTGGAGAAACGAATGGACGCGATAGACCCGATTGCCGTTAGCGCGAATATTGCCGAGGACTATCGCCGATATCTTTCGTCGCTCATTTCCCCTCGTGACCCCAAGCTCGCTGAAGGGCTACGAAAGGCAATCGCGGCGGCCGCAACTGAAGGGCTCACGAAGGGACCATACCTCGAGATCACCCCGCCATATGCGACCGGCGCCAGTATTCGAGAGCTGATTGAGCAGGGAGTTCTGACGGAGAGGTTCGCCCGATTTGCTTCGCCGGCATTCCCTTTGGACAGGCCCGTCTACAAGCATCAGGAAACGGCAATCCGGCAGATTACGGCTGGTCGAAATGCGATCGTAGCGACGGGAACTGGATCAGGAAAGACAGAGAGCTTCCTGATCCCGATTCTCAATCACCTTCAAGTCGAGGCGGCCGCCGGCACCCTCACGTCGGGAGTTCGCGCACTCCTGTTGTACCCGATGAACGCACTGGCAAATGACCAGCTCAAGCGCCTGCGCCAGATGCTGGCAGCCACTCCAGAGATCACCTTCGGTCGATACACAGGCGAGACGCTCGAAGAAGCGGGCCAAGCTGAGAAGAAATTCAAGGCTCAGAATCCCGGCGTGGAAAGGCTCCCAAATGAGCTCCTGAGTCGCGAAGAGATGCGCGCCACTCCCCCGCATCTGCTGCTCACCAATTACGCAATGCTGGAGTATCTGCTGCTTCGGCCCAAGGACATGGATCTTTTCGAGACTGGGGACGACACCTGGAAGTTTCTCGTTGTCGATGAGGCCCACGTCTATGACGGAGCGACCGGTGCGGAAGTGGCCTTTCTGATTCGCCGGCTGAGGGAACGGGTCGGTTCTGCGAAGCAACTCCAATACGTCGCCACCAGTGCCACGGTTGGAAGTGACCTGGAACGCGCTGCTCACTTCGCTGAGACACTTTTCGGTTCGAGGTTTTCAGGTGATGCCGATGTCGTCACCGCCACACGTCTGCCGTGGGGCGCCAAGAAGGTGTGGGGTCGACTCACTAACTCGGATCTGGCAAACCGTTTCAGCGACGAGGACTTGATCAACGCCGGGAAGCTGAAGGGTTCCAACGCGGCAACTCTCCACGACACGCTAGCCGGCGAAACCACTCTCGCCGAGACTGTTCGTCTCGCCTCTGAAAAGCCGAGGACACTGAACGAAGTGCTCAGTCGTGTCGGTTCTGATGCGGATATCACGGCGAAAGATTTGAAAGATCTTGTGTCGATGGCAGCTCGATCTACTGATGCGAATGGTGTGCCGCTTCTCTCGGCCAAATATCATCTTTTTGCCCGAGCGACGGAAGGCGCCTTCACCTGTCTTTCGCCGTCGGGCCCTCACGTCTCCTTGGCGCGTCAGGAACGTTGCAGCGAATGCTCGTGGTCAGTCTTCGAGATCGCTGCCTGTCAGAAGTGCGGTGGAACGTACTTCGCCGGCACCGTTCGGAACGATAGTGGCCGGCGATACTTCACTCCCAAGACATCGGTAACTGAGGCCATGATGTGGCTGTCGATCGACCTCTCGGACAGCGGGTCGGCGGATGGCGACCTGGAAGACGAGGACGACGTGGTGCTGGACAACGATGCGATGACTGCAGTGCAGTCTGAGCGCATCACATTGTGCGGCAAATGCGGCTTGATCGATCCCGGCGGTGCTTCCTCGTGCACAAACCCCGAGTGTGGCAATGGGGCCATGACGCGTGTGCTTCGCGTTAATAACCCTGGTGCCGTTGTCAAAAAGTGTCTCCAGTGCGGAGCGCAGGGTGAACGAACAATTCGTCGGTTTGAGAGTGGTAACGACGCGTCGGTCAGCGTGCTGACCACCAGCCTGTACCAAGCAATGCCTGCTGCCTCGATAGAAGACCAGGGCGATCGTCCGGGTGGGGGACGCAAGCTTCTTGTCTTCAGCGACAGCAGACAGCAAGCTGCCTATTTCGCCCCGTACTTGGAACAGACCTATGGCCGTTTCGCTCAGCGACGCCTCCTCTATGGCGCAGTAGGTCGCGCTTTCTTTGAAGGAGTTCCCGCCGCGGTCTCTGACATCGCGACAGTCACCCGAAAGCTCGCGGACGATGCCGCGTTCTTCGATGCGACAGACACGCCTCTCAGCAAGCAGACCGCAACGGAGACGTGGCTACAACGAGAGCTCAATGGTCTCGATGAACGTATCTCTCTTGAAGGTGTCGGCCTCGTCGCGTGGTCGATGAGGCCTCCAACTGACTTGACAGTCCTGGCTCCCCTCCGGAACCTCGGATTCTCAGACGATGAAGCGATCGACCTGTTGCAGGAACTCGTACGCACTCTGCGCACACAAGGTGCGTTGAGCGCGCAGCCACAGGTCAACCTCAAGGACGAAGCTTTCGAGCCGCGCCTCGGCCCTATCTATGTTCGAAGCAACGGCTCGGACAGTAAGAGGAAGGTTCTCAGTTGGGTGCCGACATCCAGCAGGAACCGGCGATCCGACTACTTGCGAAAGGTGTTTGAGGCTCGAAGTATTGACCCGAGCAAGCTGGATGATGTTCTGCAAGGAATGTGGCGAATGCTAGATCGCCGTGATGGCCCACTTTCCCACTGGCTAGCCGCAAGCGCACAAGGCGCGTTGGGCATCGTCTATCAATTGAATGTTGAGTCCGTACATGGCGAGATCCTCACAGATAATTCGTCGCTCTTCCGTTGCGACGTTTGCACGCGATTGACTCATCGGTCGGTGAGCGGTGTGTGCTCGGCTTATCGATGTGAGGGCACCCTCATCGGCTGGGCTCTACCGCCGAAAGAGAAGGATGACAGCCACTACCGCGCGTTGTACCGGAACCTGAAGCCCATTCCCCTTACCGCCATGGAGCACACCGCTCAATGGTCGAGCGACAAGGCCGCCTCGATCCAGCAGGACTTCATCATGGGAAGAACCAACGTTCTCTCCTGCTCCACAACATTTGAACTCGGCGTTGATGTTGGTGACCTGCAATCGGTGTTACTGAAAAACGTCCCGCCTACCGTCGCGAATTATGTCCAGCGCGCCGGACGCGCCGGTCGCCGACTAGATAATGCTGCCCTAGTCGTTACCTACGCGCAGCGCCGTTCACACGACCTCACCAGCTACGCCGACCCAGCAATGATCATTGCTGGCACTGTTCGCCCTCCGGTCGTGCCGATTGATAATCCTCGGATCGCTCAGCGGCATCTCTTCTCGGTCGCTTTTGCTGCTTTCTTCCGCGAACAGTACCTCTGGGCGGGAGAAGTGTTTCCGAATGTTGAAAGGTTCTTTGGAAAAAACGAAATGGGTGTGGTCCCGGCCTCCCTCGTAGAGCCCTGGCTCAGGGCCAAGCCGAGGGCAGTCGTCGACGCGGTAGCCGAGGTCATAGATTCTTCGATCGCAGAGTCTGAGGAGCTGCAGTGGGACGAGTGGACTCGTGAGCTTTTCGAACTCCTCAACTTGGTGGCAAGCGACCACACAGATGAAATGGCGCTCTACGAAGCCGCCATCGAAGCCGCCTACGCCGCCAAGCAAGGCGGTTACGGCGACAAGCTCGATCGCACCATGAAGACGCTCCAGAAGATGGACTTGCTCGGGTTTCTGGCCAACAGAAATTTACTGCCAAAGTATGGTTTCCCCGTCGACACCGTTGGTATGCGAACCAGCGCTAGTGGCACCGATGTGGCGACCCAACTCGACCTCTCTCGCGATCTCTCTCAGGCGATATTCGAATACGCTCCGGGCGCGAAGCTGGTTGCGGGCGGTTACTTATGGGAATCAGTGGGTGTGGCTCGCAAGGCGGGCAAAGAAAACGAAAGCAAGCACTTCAGGATTTGCAAGAATTGCGATCGCTACTCAGAATCTCTTGAACTGGATGACTCACCATGCGCGGAATGTGGTGAAGCGGCTACTGGAATGCCACACAAGTACGTTGAACCTCGTTTCGGATTCCTTGGCGACGGTGGCAAGCAGAGGCCTGGTGACAGTCCTCCCCGCGTGAGCTGGCGTGGACAGACTCGGTTGGCGTCCGACGGCATCGTGGCCGACACATCGACGGGTTCCTTCCCCGGGGGTGAGGTCACATCCACCACCCTGGAACGCGCGTTCATGGTGAAACTCAACAATGGGTCCACGGATGGAGGCTTCCGCATCTGCAACTTCTGCGGATTTGGGATGGACTTCAAATCCGCTTGGCCAACAAGTCACAACAACCCGATGAATGGTCGGACGTGCACTGGGAACTACTCGGTACAGGCCTTGGCACATAAATTCCAGACGGATGTTGCTCGTTTCGAGTTTCCCTTTGCTTGGGGCGAAAAGAACGAAGCTCCCGGCATCGCGCGATCTGTCATGTACGCCGTGCTGAATGGCGCAGCAAATTCGTTGCAAATCTCACCGAACAACATTGATGCGACCATTACGCAGTTGTCGTCCGCGAAAGCAACAATCAATATTGTCGACACGGTTCCGGGCGGTGCCGGCTATGCAAAGCTCATCGCAAAGTCGATCGTTGGAGTGCTGACCTCTGCGCTCGACATTGTCACGCGGTGCGAGTGCGGCGAAGAAACGAGTTGCTACATGTGTCTTCGCAGCTATGCCAATCAACGATTCCACGACGAGCTGTCGCGGGGACTCGCAAAGACTTTTTTGGAGCGGGTGCTGCTGAGTTCGTCGGCGGTATTGATGCCTGGCGCAACTAATGGTTCTTGGCCGGCACCATCGATCGAATCGCTTGACGCTTGGGATGAAGCGGTCTTGCTTGGCAACGAAGGTGTCGGTGATTTGGCTCTCTTTCTTCGACGTGGCAACATGCCCGTGCCCGTTGTTGGAGCGGACATCGGACCCGATAACGAGTGGATGATTGAGCTGTCGTGGCCAGGAGCCCACGTCTGCGTCGTGACCGACCTGGATTCAGAACGCGACACGTGGCTAGCGGAGCAAGGCTGGCAGGTATTCAACACCTTGTCCGGGGATGATCTCGAGAGCCTTTCGGATTCCATTGCTGACGCTCTTGAGGGATGGCACGGGCGGGCGCGGATCATCGTCGACTAGCGGCTGAAGCGTCAGCGAGCCATCTGACCCCAGACGCAGGCACGGAAAAGTATTCCGCGCCAGGTTCAAGTTTTCGGCCAGTTGCCTGGCGATGAACCGCGCCAGGCACCGAACCGCAATGGGTGGAGGGACGGTCAGGAGCGCGAGTGCTCGTTGAGATAGCGAGGTGGCCGATACGAACGCTCCCTAGGCCAGACCTCGTTAGGGAAGGTACGGGCCGAGCACGCGGGCAGTGGTGAGGGATAGCTTGCGGTCAATCTGCTCATAGAGCGGCATCAGCTCAGCCGCGCCCATGATCGTGTGGATCACGCCCGCCGAGTCGAAGATCGCAACCGGCTCGAGGTCGCGTAACAGCGCCCAAAACGGTTGGAAGAAGTGGATACCGCGGTTGGTTTCCGCGAGTTCCGCATCGATCGCCAGTGTGTACGCGGCTCGTGCCTCGAGAGCCGATGGGAATTCGTCGAAGTACGCGCAGCCCGGGTTATCCGGGCCTTCGTCGTGCGTCATCGGCGCCGGCACGGCATACCACTCGTGCCGGTCGTCGACCGCGGTCGCCAGTGCGCTCGCGATCACGCGGTAGGCCAGTGATTTCGGTGTGGTGACGGGTGTCGCCTGCGGGATGCCGAGACCGGCCGCCACTTCGATGCGTTTGACGATCTCGTGGGGGCTGAGCGCCGCCATCATCTCGATCCAGCTGATCTTCTGCACTTGGCCGTTGATCAAGAACTTGCATCCGCCCACGAGATCCCACTGGATGCTCATACCGTCCTGCTCGTCGTGCACGAGAACAAGTCGGTTCCCCTCGTCGACCTCCACACCGGAGATGCGGAGATGCGGATGACGCCGCACGAGTTCGCTCGCGATCCACCACATCTGCGCAATGAGAAAGCGGTCAGCGGGAGGGTTGTATTCCTCGAATCCGTCGGGTGCTTCGTGGGAGTCTGAATCCGTCATAGTTTCTGCCCCTTGATCTTGGGAGGTGTCATTGGGTGTTGATGACACCAGTGCTGGTGTCGAAGACAGCCACAGCGCCGGTGACGCCCACCATCGTCAGGGCAAAGGAGTGATTGTTGTCTCGCGGCACGTAGATCATGTGGGCGCCGTCGGGCAGCTTCACGTTTCCGGCCGGTGTGACGATGAAGCCGCCAAAGCTCGCATTCAGAAGGGAGGGGAAACCGCCATCTTGAGAACGTGCCTGCTTGAGGAGGAACACGATAGTGCCTTCGGACTGGGCCAGATTCATCCGGTCCTGCTTGCGCGTGACTGCGACGGCGGGCGCTGGCTGCACAGGTGCCGGTTGAATAGTACGTGGTCGAACGGTCGCCGGAGCAGCGACCGAAATGGGCTGCGTCACCGCCGTCGCCGCCGGATGCTGGTAGAAGTTCACGAGGTGCAGCACCATGACCAGGGTGCCTATTGCGCCGAGAAGGATCCCCAGCGTGGGCATGATTGAGCTTGAGATCCGAGCGTTCTGCCGGTTGCGGAGAGCGGTGAAACCAAGAGCGATCCCAGTGAGACCGACTGTCGAGAAGAGGAAGCCGTTTCCCGCGGTGATGTTCCCGGGCTGGGCGAAGATCATCGCCGCGGCGACAGCTCCGAACAGGAACGAACCGAGCCCCGCGCCGCGCGTCGTGCTCCTGCGGACGGACGCTGCGTAGGCGTACCCATGTTGTGGCGGATGCGTCGGCGGTGGGGGCGGCGGTGTCCAGTCGCGTGGGCCAGGCTGGCTCGGTCGCATCGATCCCCCGAATGTTCGTGTGCTCCTCCTGTCTAACAGGCTGACAGTTGCTCAGATAAGCCCCAGTACGGGGAACCTCGTGAGTTGCCACTCAGAAATACGAGCGACTACGCCTGCGCCGGCTTATCGCCGTCGGGCACGACTCTGCTTCTCGTCTTCGCCGCGCTTTCGTTCTTCCGCAATGCGATCGCCAACTTGAGCGCCAGGTTCACCGCTTCCGCGTTTGTCCTCGCTCCCAGGATCTCCTTCACTTCACGAAGAAGGTCACGATCCACCCGAACCCACACCATCACTCGGTCACCCTTTCCTCGTCCAACGACGCCGTGTCGAGGACGCCCAGATTTCCGTGCCGACCGCTGCGCCCCAGCGAATACACGCGCCGCCAAGGCGGAATGGCGATCCCGCCTTCCACCACTGTCAGGAGATGCTCATACCGGTCCCTGGTCATGGCTGGGGCTCGGCCGCGATGCGGACGATCGTGGCCGTCAGGTGCCAGGTCGCGCCCGAGAGATAGGTTTCATCCGACACGGAGAGCGATCCCTGTTCACCGACCCGCCATCCTGATTCCAGTCGCATCAGAGCCACCGGGTAGAAATCGTACCGACTGGGGCCGGAGTTGGGTCCCGGTCGTCGTTCCCAGGTGTACCGCCCGATCTTCGAGATGACGTGAACGGTGCCGGAGGCCGTCTCGACGAGGTACACGCCCGGCTCGGCCGGGAGCTCTTGCAGTTCATCGGTCACGATTGGCCTTCGTTCGCAGGTGTTCGGAAGAGCGATCCGGCGCGGTCCCACCGGAATGGACGCTGCAAGAACAGTCGCTTCGCCTCCCTCCGGGATCCGGATCACTGTCATTGCCGCTTCCCTGGTTCGCTGACCATCCAGGTTTCCCCTTTCCGCGTAGGAGTCACAGCCCTGTGGCTGGCTGGCGGGCGGTTGCGGCCCGGTTTCACGGTAGGCGAATAGTGATCGGTCTCGATCCCGTGCAGGAATGCTCTTGCTCGTCGGCGTGTGTCGGCACCGATTGTTCTCGCCGGTGCTTCCTCCCACCGTGCCGACTGCAGTTCCAGGAAGTCCGGGACGATGGCATGACCACGCCGTCCGGAGGGGCCCCGTTTGATCGGTTTGTCGGACCCACTGGCTAGTGTCAGAACGTGAGCAATCCATTTGACATCGACGTCACCTTCGACTTCCGGTCCGATACTCCAGCAGGAAAGGACCCCGACAAGCGCAGCCGCAGCCTTCGGCGCTTCCATAAACTGCTGTGGAGCAAGCCGTTACCCAGTCGCGTGCAATTCGATCTGAGCGACACCAGCCCGGGGATCTACTTGCACCACCAGTCGGAACTCGGCGAGTTTTCCCTTTCGAGTGATTCGGTGATTCCGACATTCGACTACTGGCAAGTTCCTCCGCCGTACCTTGCGCACATCCCGGAGGCTGAGCTGGAGGACTTCACCCGAATCAGCTACACCATCGGGGGCATGATGGTCTTCCCGAGCGACCAGATCGACCGCAAACAGACGATCAACCAAGCACGGGGAACGAACAGGACCACAATCGGGGACCGCTTCGATTTGACGCTCGAGTGCATCCGACGCCACTACCGCGGGGAGCGCAACCCCCTCGGTGAAACGTTGACGCGGTATTCCGAGTTCTTCGAGTTGTTCGGTGACTTCCGCGGGTATGTGGACTTCTTTCTGCTGCAGGACCTGGTGATGGATGACTATGACGCTGTTCGCTTCTTTACACCGTTCGCGGATTTCACCACCCCGGCTGTTCCAGAAACCCTGGACGAGTACAAGGGGTACCGCCAGTTGACGATCGATTTTGTCCGGGCGAGAAACCGCCGTATCGCCGACTACTGTCGGGCGTCAGAGTAGCAACCCGAACCTCCGTTGGCCCGGCGGCGCCCGGGCCGTGTCGTGTCAGCGGGTGCTGGCCGAACCCCATCCCCAGATCTTGAGCGTCTCCAGTGTGGAGACGCGATCGACGGGCAGCTGGCCTCGCCGGTGGCGGAGACGCTGTTTGGCCGCCCAGGCGGCCAGATGCCGCTCCCCCGCATCGTTGCTGCTGAGCAGAGGCACGGTGTTGTGTGCCTGGAGGAATGCCCGGTAGGCGTCAAAGTTGTCGGCCCACTGCTGGTCGAGCGGGCTTTCCGAGTAGCCGGGCACGAGGTCGAGTCGATCCCGCTGATAGGCGCAGTGACCCGATTTCAGCGCGAGCCGGCGCTGGTTTCTCAACCAGTTGGCCAAGTGCTGCTCGACAGGGTCGATCTCATCGCTGGTACGGCGGTTGTTCTCTCGGGGGCTTCGTTCGTGGTCATCGATGAAGTGTTCGACATCGTGAAGGTCTCGAATCCAACTGGTGACGCGGTCGCGGGTTGGTGCGCGGTCGCCGGACCTCGCGTCTTCAGCCAGGTCGGCGTGGAGATACCGCAGTGACCATCGCTCGTCGTCGCTGAGGGAGGATGGGTTCTTCTTGTCGAGTTCTGCGTACGCGGCGTGTAGGCGCTGGAGCGGGGATGGGGTGGGCATTCGTGCCTTTCCGAACCGCACGGGTGTGCGTGTTCGAAAGAGACATGCGCGGGGGCGTCGCGTTTGTGACGGCATTCCTGCACGGGAAAGAAAGATTCGGGTCTGGCGATACTGTCGGCAGGGTGTTCACACCCTCAGAAATCGGCGATGACTCCCCCCTCGATGCACTTCACAGCGTGATTCTGGAGAGCGTGCGAATCGGCATCGGGAACTGGCGCTTCCACTTTGCGGGCGTGGAATTCACAGTGTGGGGTGAGCTCTCGATGGTGCGCGATGAGCGCACATTCATAAGGGAATCGCCCGACTTCTTCTCGGAGTTCTTCCGACTGTGGGGATGCGAACTCTCATTCGTGGAGATCGTTGATGAGGTGGTGACGCTCTACTTCGGGAGCGACACCATCACGATCGTCTCGCCGGACGACGGGGAGTTGGCGAGTGTGCTGTTCGACGGGGACGAGCTCGCCGACCTCTGGAACTGGAACGCCGGGACGCTGTCACGCGGTAGAGGAAAGAGGGAGACCTTTGATGGGCTCACGGGGTGAGGCGATGAAAACAACCTCGAAGGAATCAGTTGTCACGAGCATGAGGTCGGTGAAGGGGTGGGCATGGCGAGGAAGGTTACTTCGGCACATTTTCCTGAAGAGTGGCAAGCAGCGCTCGATACGTTGACGGGAAGTTCTTCGTCTTTTCGGCTCGGTATCCGGGCAGCGAGATACATCGAGAAGATTCGACTTCGAACCGGCGTCGGGCCGACATTCGCCGAGCTATTCACCTATCTGTGGCCCGAGCACGGAGGCGTCCTCGGTCCTTTCCCTAACGGGCTTACTGCTGCGCAGCGTGGGAAGGTTCGCGCGGGATTCCGTGCGGCGGTTTCCTCGCGTCTGACCTGGTTGGGTTGGCTTTGCGCAACGGCGAAACCGAGGAGCCTGAGGCCAGGGCCGCGGTTCCACACCCCACCGTTCAAGCCGACGATGCCCCCGAACCGGGGCAACTCTTCGCCGGAATGAGCGGAGGGGAAGCCAAATAGTGCCCGGGGCTGCGCGTCCTCAGCCCTCCTGGTGGTGTTCCTCGTCGTTCGCTCGTCGGAGGAGTGCTCGCTCGGCCATCTTGATGGCGAGCTTATCCGTCATCGATCTGGCCCGGTCGAGAGTCTCGTTGCCGAGGCGCCGGGAGGCATCGACTACTTCCGCTCCCGTATCGAACACGTCGTCCCTGGCCTCGACAGCCGCCTCCACCCAACGTCTCACCTCCAACGACTGTCGGCCGTGCTCGATCCCGAGCCGGCCCTGGAAGTCAACGATGCCGGTCGCGACATGGTTGCTCGAACGCACCACAGCCCGGGAAGAGGTCGGGTGCAGCAGCACTTTTGTGTTGGCCGTACCGGCAGCGGCATCCATGCGGGCCATCAGGTGCTCAGTGCTTCGTGCGATGAGTTCCAACCGATTCTGGCGAGCAGCCCTCAGAGCAAGGCGATGCTGGTCCAGCTCATCCGGAGACGCCTCCAGCACGCGGTCGAGTTCGAGCACGGCGATACCGTCCTGCAGCTGGAAGCACCGAGCCAGAACGGCGAGCCACTCCTGAACCCTGGACTCGGCTTCCTTGGACGTCTTGGCAAGATCACCCATGTTGGTCTTGCGTTCCATCTTCTCCGCGAGTGCGTCGAGTTGACGCAACGTATAGGCCTGAGTTCGCGCTATCGTCACCGACGTGCCCTGCACCTTCGACCACGTGACCTCGGAGACCCGACCCACCTGCTCTCGAATGATCATGGCCTCCTCGATGACGAAGTCCACGCCGATCATGTCCGCCAACACAGCGTCCTTTTGGGCGCGGAGCACGTCGTCGACCTTCTCATCGATAGTGGCGAGATAGTCGGTGATCTCGTCCATGGCCTGTTGCATCGCAAGTTGCGCCATGATCCCCGCGGCACCAGCCAGAATCGCAGGATTGGTCAGAATCGCTCCAGGGCCCTGGACGAACTGAACGATTCCCTTGATCTGGCCACCCGTGCCCTGCACCACGCCCATGCTGAGACCGGAGGTGGAATTCGTCATCAGACCGTGCTTACTGATGAGGTCCGCCGACTGCTGGGTCATCTGCACCCAGCGGCCCGAGCCCGCGGCAATCGCGGAACCGGCCTGTGCGGCTTCGGCCGTGCGAAAAAGCGTGGGCGAGAGTCGGTCCAGTCCGAGGTCCTTCGACTGCAGTTCCTCGGAGATAAGGAAGCGTTCAACCGCCGCCGGATCCCCGATGACCGCCAGGCCATCGCCATCACTGATCAGCTGTATCTCGTCATCCATCGTTGTCTCCTGACAGGTGGGCAGGGAGAGCCCTGCAAAGGACGGGATCATCCTCTCACTATCCAGAGACATCCTCGACGTTGCGAGCTGCGCCGGCAGCGACGTCACCGGACTCCACTGAGTTGTTTTTTCCGCACCGTCCGAATCAGTGGGTTTCCGCTTCGTCAGGACAACGGACCTTCCTCAGACCCTTCGAACGAGTGAGACCCAATCCGTCCGAATACTCGAGCCACTTCCTGAAGGTCGGAGATTAGGGCAGGGAGCACCTGTTCCTCTTCTACCTTGAAGCCGCCGGCTGTCATTGCCGGCTCGAGGGCAGGGTCCCAATTGGTTTTGACCGCACTGCCCTTGAGCGGAGGTAGATCGGTCAGTGAGGCGATGGCCTGGCGGTACGCTTCGGCGTCATACCGCCAGGGCTGCCAGTCGACTCGTTGCCCCAGAGTTCGCGCAATCGTGATGCCGCCCCAATCGAAGTCACCGTGATAGTGAAGTTTCGCTCCGCCTTCGGCCAGTGTGACGAGCAACCGGATTACGGCCGCCCCTGGCTGCCCGCTCACGCAGACGAGCGGCGGGCAGGATACTCCCAGTTGGTCGGCAGCAGCAGCGACGATGGCGGGGTTCTCGCACACGAACACTTCGGGAGGGATTGCTCCGATGCTCGTGAGGTTGAGTTGGCGAAGGGTGAGCAGGGCGGGCTGACCATCCCGGGCGAGCGCGGCAAGGGAGATCGCGGTGGCTGATTCCGTACCGCCCGGCAGTCCCAGAACCAGAACCATCGAGGACAGTTCGTCGATCACGATGCCCGCCGAAGCCCATGCTTCTCGGCGCCATCGCGCGGAGGTCGTGGGAGCGTCGGTTGTCAGAGTGCCGATGGCCGCCGCGAGTCGCATCGCCAGAGTTCCCAGGGACGTCCCGTTATCGAGGGCATGAGCATCGCCGACGATCCTCGCGGAGAACACCCCCAGCGATTCCCCTGCCGACGGAAGAGCGTCGGCGATCGCAATCAGACGGTTAGCTAGAACGTGCGCGTCGGCCACCGTCGCCGCGGCGCGTTTCAGCGCACCCGACCCGACGATGCCCTCCGTCCAAAGTGCTAGTTCCGCCCGGTCAGTGCCGAGCCTGTGAAGTGCTTGGCGGGCAGCAAGCCAGCCCTCCCGCTCGGCAATTCTGGCTTCCGGGGTGGTGACGGGGCCGGTGAGCGCGATCACAGCCGATTCGAGCCCGGCTGGCCAAGCGCCGGAGTTCAGCAACATCGAATTGATCGCGTCCAGTGATACGGTGACGGCCACTCCGGAGCGCACGGTGGCGCCCACCAGCCGCGCCGCAGCTGTCCGCTCGCTTTGGGTCGCCTGGGCTTTGACGATCTTGCCGGTGAGTGAGCCGGTGGCTTCCAGGCGGCTTCGCATGCGAGGAAGTAGCCAGGCCGTGTCCGGTGTCCCCAGCACTCGGCGGAGCCGGTCGAGGTTCCCGTCGGTGTTTGAGATGTTGTCGCTCACCAGATTGTGGATTCGTTGGTGGTGTTGACTTCGGTGACTTCTACACGACTTCGTTGATTCCCGTCCCAGCTCCAGAGTTGCACGAGCACCGCTGGTGTGTCTTGGAAGCGGGACAGTTGGGCGATCGACAAGCCCGGGACCTCCGCGTAGCAGCCCCATTCACGCTCGCTCGTCATAACCACGTCGAGGTCGAAGGCGGCGAGCAGGCCGAGGCAGCTCGCGCGGGCGTCATCATCGACGCCCGCGAACGCTTCGTCCAACATCACCAGCCGGGGCGCGTGCGGGTTCGTGGCGGTTCGGTAGTGCGACGACGCCGCCGCAAATAGCGGGATGCTGGCTGCAAGTACTCGTTCACCTCCCGACGCTGGTCCTGTGGCCGGTTTCCAGGCCCCGCCCTGATGTCGTTCGACGACGAAGTGGTGCCAGCGGCGGTAGTCGAGAGCGTCGTCGAGGTGGTCATACCAATTGCCGGTTTCGTCGCTCTCGCGTACCTCTTCGATGCGGGCTTGGAGGAATTCGCCGAGAGCTTTTCGATCGGATTCGTCCCAGACATCCGCGATCTTCGAGAGCCGGGCGCGGGCCTCAGCCAGACCGCTTGGACCATCGGCGCGTTGCTTCCACCGAACTCGGAGTTTCATTCCCGTACTGGTCGGTCGGCTGGCGAGCTCGGAGTTGACGTCGGCGATCTGGCGGTCCGCGTCACCGACCAGCTCGGAAAGATGGGCGCCGACCTCGGTGACCAGATGGTTCTCGATGATCTCGCGCTCTCGAGCGCCGAGGAGGGCGTGCCGGGCGGCGATGTCGGTGGTGAGCCACTCGGCCAGTTCGGGAAGTGAGGCTTGCCGGCCGGCGAAGACAACGAGAACCTGGTAACCCTCTTCGCGAGGGTATGACTGCGTTTGGTGGCCGTGGCGGGCGAGCGACTGCTGCAGGGCGCTGTATTCGGTGTGCACCTGAGCGAGCAGTCGGTCGAATCGCGCGTCGGTGCTGTCGGTGTCGGCCAGGGCGGCATCGATCGCCCGCGCGAGCTGCACGCCCTGCGTGACTGACCACTCGGTGTCTGGATCGGGTTGTTCAAGCTCGAGCACGGCGACCCGAACTAACCCGAGGGCTGCCGTCTTGCGCAGGGCGGCGACGGATACAACGCGAGTCGCGGCCACGTGCTCCAGCCTGGTGCGGGCCTCACGTAGCCGTTCGGACAGCAGCGCCTCGGCAGTGTTCGCTTTGGTGACCGCGTGGTACGCGCCGGGCAACGCTTTCTTCAGCGTTTCCAGGGCTACCGCGACAGAACTGACACGTTTTCGGTACTGCGCTACATCCTCACCGACACGCCCGAGGAGCGCTGAAGCTGAGGCCCGCCGCGCAATCGACTCCTCCGTCGCACTTCGTTGCTCGGTCCGAGATCGTTGGGCGGTCTCGAGACGTTCGGTGAGTCGGTCTTCCGTTTCGGCGAGCACGCGACGGGCCCCCGTGAGAATCTCGATGGCATGCCAAGAGGCCACTGCCGAGGTCGCGTAACGTTCGATCGCGGTGGCTCTCTGTTCGATCAATGCGGGGTCGGTGGGGAGGCCCAACGCTTGGGCATCAAAGACAAGTTCGTCACGACCTTCGGTAAGGGAGGCCAGAGCGCTGCGAACCCCATCACTCGCCTGCTCGGAGGCGGCACCGGCGCTGGCCACGCGGTCGGCGGCCAGAATCGCACGCTGACGGGCTGCATCGAGGACGGTGGGGGCTGGGAGAGCGCTCTGCTCGGCCTTAACCGTGGCCAACCGGGTGTCGAGTGCGCTCGATTCTGCCTCGAGGGATCCGATGGTCGACCGCAGTGCGGTCTGTTCCGTCAATGCGGTCTCGAGTTCGTGCGCACGCGCATCCGCTCGGGCGCTCTCACCGATGTATTGCGCGGCAGGTTTCGACCAAGCACCTCGGGCTGCGCCGATGCGATAGTCACCAGTGACGCTGACCCACACGTCGGACGACACCTCGGTGCCCTGCTGGAGAGAAAGGGCGCCCAGGACGTCGTCGACGACAGAGGAGTCGAGGTTGGACGTCGCGGGCAGTTCCACCTGAAGCAGGTCGCGGAGGGTCCTGTCGCCGATGACGGCGCCTTGCGGCTGGAAGACCAACTCGCCAGAGGGAGCGCGAAGCTCACCGGCCGGTTGGAGGAGCGCGGTAAGTAGGCCGGAGGCTTCGAGGGCAGCTTCCAAGCCGGCGCGGTCTACGTCGGGCACATCCTCGCGAAAACTCACCGCGCGCCAGAAAGCGAGGCCAGCGGAATCATCGCTCGGCCGTGAATACGCTGCTGGCGGTCGCACTATCTCGCCGCTCTGGAGCGCCCGGATCCGCTCATCGAGCGCGTAGTCCTCTTCTCGCAGGGCGGCGAGTTGCACCCTGAGCGCTGCTCGCAGTTCCGTCAGGGTCGAGTTCGTGCGATGAGCGGCCTCCGACAGTGCCAGGCGGACGGGGTTCTCACCGGCTCCGGTCTGTACCCAGTCGGTGAATGCGGTGAAGTCCTCATCGGGGATCGCGAGTTCAGTGAGCGATGCGAGGTAACCCTCGGTCTTCTGGATGTAGAGCAGTGCTTCGCTGCGTGCGGTCGCGTCGACATCGGCTGCGACCGTGACCGCCTGTGCGAGTCGCGAGTCTGTGCCGTCTTGGTGTTGCTTTGTACTATTGAGGTGACCGGCTGCCGTCTCGACGGCGGTAAGCAGGACATGCACTCGCAAGATGGCTTCCCGAGCGGACCGAAGGCGGTCGTTCGTCTCGGCGCGATCCGCGGCCAACCGCTCCGCAGGTGAACGACTGTCCTCGCCGGAGGTATCGAGGTGTGCGGTGTGAGCGTGTTGCTCGAAGCCGGCGTCGAGGGCGTGGGTGGCAACCTCGGCCAGCGATCCCTCGTGAATCGACTCCGCAGCCTGAACTCGTCCCTGTTCCTCGTCGACTTTCTGCTGGGCTAGCGTGAGGGCTTTTTCGGCGCGTGCGCCCTCGGATTCTGCGTGGTCTAGACGATCTTTCGCCCTGCGCGCCGCATCATCCGCTGATTTCAGTTGCGTTTCGATTTGCGCATACTCGCTGTCCCGCAGTGCTTCGCTTTCTGCTTCGCGAGCAGACTGCTGCTCAATCAACGAGTCGCGTTCAGCGACCGCGGTGGCGTGCAGATTCGCAGCCGTCGTCGTCTCAGCCCCTATCTCGATGATGAGGCGGCCGAGCCGGTCGTACTCCCCTTGAGCCTCACGCGGTGGCCGAGATTGTCGCTTGGCCAGGGCGCGGGCGTATCCGGAGTAGTGGGCGAGGAACGCCATTACCGAGCGGCGTGCGTCGGTGAGCTGTTGAAGCTCTTCGCGATCTTCGTCGAGCCCTCGAAGCCCTTCCGCAACGGACGCAATCAGGTTACGAGGGATGGGGGTGAGAGATTCGGTGAGCGCGTCGGAGAGCAATCTTTCGCTGGGACGTTTGGACAGTTGTGGCGCCCGAATCTGCAGGAGGAGGTCGATGAGGGCGTCGTAGCGACGCTCTCCGAGTCCGAAGAGTCGTTCATCGATCGCCAGCCGGTAGTCGCGCTTCGTGTCGTAGACGTGACCGGCATCGCCGATAGCTTCGGCCAGCCGCTCGCGGCCGAGCGCGAGCCGACCGGAGTCGATCAGGGACAATTCGTCGCGAATGCGTTGAGAAGTGATGAAGAACCAGGTCTTGGTCAGGCCGCGGCCGGTTGCCGCTTTGAGGCCGGCTCCGATGGTGATGAAGTGTTCGACGCCGTCCTCGTCTCGTCGGCCGAACTCCAGCCAGGTGTACCCGATCCGTTCGGAATGTGGGTACTCGCCGCCGAGGAGAAGGTTCCATTCCATGCGTTTGGCGGGGTCGGCATCTGGTTCGATCCGCCGCGCGGACGTGTCTCCGTCGAGGAGGAATGGCAGGGTGAGGGCGAGCACCTTCGACTTGCCGGCTCCATTGTTGCCTCGGAGCAGCAGCCGGCCGTCACGGAAGGGAAACTCCTCGTCTTCGTAGAAGAACAGATCGACGAGTCCGAGCCGAAGCGGCTGCCAACGCAGGGTGCTCGCTACGGGCAGGCCGGTCTGTGGCTGGGTTGTCATGGTCGTAGAGCTCCTGTGATGGTGGGCGCGTCGACAGCGAAGCGGGCAAGGGCGGCAAGGGAGCGGATTCCGCCGGGGATCCGTTCACAGACGTGAAGGGCCACCAACCGCGTCGCGGCGGTGGAAACGAGCGCGACTTCCGCGCCGGGCTCCTGGCTGCCCGCCCGCCAGAACGGGGCATACTCGGCCCCTACGCTGCGGATGTAGTCGGCCAGGTCAGCGAAGCTGTGCTCGGTTTGTTGTGATCCGGCGATGTGCTCGGCGATTAAGAGCGTCACGTGTCCTTCGGTGCCGCGGTCGGGCATTCGAAGGTCTGTCAGGTCGTCATCGAGGTCGACCATGGCAATACCTTCGGCGCGGATCTCGGGCATAAGGCCGGTCAGCTCGGTTATTCGCCGGCAGATTGCTGAGCGTTGGGATCGCAGATAGGTGCTCTCGTCTTCGGAGAGTTCAGTGAAATAGACCACCGGGTCGTCGAGCAGGCGACGCGTCAGCATGTGACGCAGGCGAAGGTTTCGCAGGTCTTCCGACGGCGGCATCCCGCGATCACGCATGGCCTCCAGCCGTCCGGCTAGCGTGGCACCGTCGACCATGGATGGTCCACGGCGGCTCACCAGCAGTTGGGACAGCACCCGGCGGGATACGTCATAGAGCACGTCCCCGGTGTTGTGCACGAATTCCTGCTCGTCACCGGCCACCCGACCGAGCACACCCCAGCCAAGGAGCATCTGCACAACTGCAACAAGGTCGCTCCGGTCGTCTCGCGTGATCAATCCGAAAGCGAAGCCGGAACGGGTCAGCTCGCTGGTGCCCCCGTAGAGGACCACTTGATCGGCGAGTCGTCCTAGCGAAATCTGGTTATCGCTGCGCTCGAGAGAGGCCAGGCAAAGCATGAGCAATACATACCGTCGCCGTGAGAAGGCCTGATCGTTTGCCCCCCGAATCGGATGTGTCGGATTGCCGATCGTCGCGGGTTCCTTGGCGAGGCGAATGACTTCCGAATCGACGTGAAGGGTCCACCCGGTGTTCGTGTCGAACCAGTCGCGAAGATCGGGGGCGTATTTCTTCGCCAGGCGAAAATCATCACCGCTTGCCGAGCGAACAAGCGGGCGCATCAGCAACGCACGCGCTGCCCGCTGACGGTCGTCGATCCCAGAGGCGCTCACGAGTCGAGGTCGCTGATGTTGATGAGATGGTTGGAGCCGTAGAGGACGCCGCGCTCTGTGCGGATGGCGACAAGTTCGGCGTCCGGCATGGTGGTCAATTCGATTCGCATGGTGCCGTCGCTCGAAGTCGTCGAGGTGCTGTCCTCGCCCGGCCGCTTGCTGACCAGCGCATCACCGAGCAGGGCGAGGAACAGGCCGAAAGCAACACTGTCGAGACGAGCGATGGCGGCGAGCTCGATGGTTCCGTGGGTGGCAATCTGCTTGCGTGCCTCGGCTATCTGTTCCGCTTCCCGTTGCGCTCGAAGGGCGAGCATGGCGCGGTCGGCGGACCGGTCCACAACCTGGTTGGGGCGGCCACGTCGCTCATAGCTGGCCGTTCGCCGAAGCTGCGGTGAGATACGTAGTGGAGGGGCGGAAGCCCAAGCGACTCCGGTCAGGCCGGATCCGTCTTCCCACAGCTGCCGCGTCTCGATGTCGATTGAGAGGTGACGGGCGGAGTACAGCCCGAACGCGGCCCGCCACAGCGCATGCCGGTCGTCATCACTTTCCGCTTCCTGGAACCACTCGGCCAGTCGAAGGTAGTCACTCGAACGATCCGAACGTCCCGACCGTTTCGCATTCACGGCCCGGACCACATCGAGAAGCGCGGGGATCGCAGCCAAAGCACTGAGGCGCAACAATTTGGACTGACTATCTCGGCCATCGGTCGCGACAAACCACGCTTGAAGCCCGCGCCAGCGGTTCGCCCACAGTGCGAACAGCCGTTCGCTCTCTCCCAACGCGGCACCATCGTCAGAATCAGGGGCGACCGAGGCCGCGTCCCGTTCGGCCAGGGCCGCCAGAGCACGGTCGATGCGAACCTGATCCGCTGACAGGAGGAGCGAGGCAATTTGCGGGCCTCGCACGGTGAGGTCGTGGATGAACCGTTCCAGGTACTCGATCAGTCGGTTCTTGTAGGCCGCGAACGCATCTTCGTCGATGTCGGTCAGATCGATAGTTCGCTGGAGAGACCCCATGAACGCGCTCGCGTTCTCCGCAAGGTCATTGAATCGCTCAGTGAGGGCGGTTAGGGACCGTTGCAGCTTGCCCAGATCGAGTACCTCTTCGTCGATGAGGGCCAATACCTCCTGAAGACCTATCGCGATGTCATCGAGGGCAACGGCCTGAAGTGCTCCGCGACGTCCGAGAGCGTCATCGAAAGTGCGAAATGCTCGCTCGACGGCTTCGCCCTCGTGGCTGAGCTGGAAGAGTTGCCGCCGTCTGTAGAAGTCTTCGACCACGGTGACCCGGCCGGTGTCCGGAGAGGCGATCAAGTTGCCCCAGCCAACGAGCGAATCGAGCGCATTCGTGACGACCGTTTCATCGACCCGCGTGCCACCATCGATACGAAGCTCGTGCATGAGGTCGTCCGGTCGCAAGTGCACCTGAAAGCGCTCCTTAGCGCCGACGAACAATGTCAAGATGCGACGGTAGAGCGGAGAGCCCGGTGCGGTCGCGTGGCTGAACACGCTGAACGACGCTTCGGTGTGTATCAACTCGGGCTCATTGGACATCGATGTCTAGCTTCGCAGAGAACGCCGACGTTGAGGATGAGTCCAGAACAGAATCACGGCAGCTCGACCAGCCAATGCTTATGACGGGCTTGAGTTTCGAGGCGCTACCCTTGGCATCCGGTCAGCGGACAAATCCTTCGCGGCTAACCTCGAGAGTTTCGCTTGGGCCACCTGCCTCGCGGGTAATTGTGGCGAGTACCTCCCTGTCTATCGGTAGAACGCGGGCGGTTAGTCGGCCGGAGGCGGTGTCGTGCAACTGTTGCGCGACCGCGGCTAGCAGCCTCTCGTGAACTTCGGCTCCGACGACCTCGCTCAAGTCGTCGCATCCGCTGTCATCCAGCAGGGTTACTTCGATTCCGCGGGACCGCGCGGCCTTGGTTTCGGACATGACGGGTTCGCGGTCGAGTGATCGCGCCCGAACGCTGTCGCGGAGACTCGCCTCCAGAAGCAAGCAGGATGCTCGATCTTCGTCGCTGATTGGGCTTTCGGCGGATAGTCGCTTCAACATCGCGGTGGTTGAGCGATCAAGATGGGCTGTTCTTTCCATTCGCGTCTGGATCGACGCTTGCCCTTCGGCGGCGAGGCCTTCCTTGTGGAGTTGCACGCGGTGGAGTGCCGAGATTTTCGCTGATGTGCGGGTGAATCCGAGGTTAAACAGTGTGCCGATCAGGAGCACGCCAGCCTCCCTTTCGACAAGTGAGATCCCTACGCCGATTCCGAGTCCGATCAGGTTCGACCAGAGCAGGGTGACTGCCCACATGCCGGCCAAGCCGGCCCAGGCCCACCCGGGTCGGTTGCGCAGCGCAAGGAAGAACATGAGGAACCCGTCGGCACCGAAGTGCCATGCGCCATACCCGAGATTCGATGATGCCGGGAGGGTGAAGGACATGAGTGTGGCAACGACAGTTGGAACGGCAGCAATGATGACGGTTGTCACGAGCGGAAGGGTGTCCCCTGGTATCGCCAGTGCGACCGCGGCAGCACAGGTCAGTAGCAGCGCGCTGAAGTCGAGGGCGAGGTTGGGAAGTGGGTTGAGGATGGCTAGCACGATCTGTGTGCCGAGGAACAGAGTCATCACAAGCCAGGCGGAGACGCTTCCCAATTGAAGAACGGAACTCGTGCCGGTGAGAGGTTGAGTGGTCACGGACGCTTCCAGCCCAGAACGACATTCGTTCCATCAGCGGTTGACTCTACCGAAGAGTATCCCCCGGGGTGTGCCGCCATCCGACCGGTGATGCTCACGGCGATGCCCAGTCTTTCGCCACCTACGCGGGATGCGATGAAGCCTTGACCGGAGTCGCACAGCCGCACTCGGGCGTCGACGGACGAAAGGGTCACTTCGACAGAACGGGAGACCTCTGGATGGCCTGGCTTCGGTTTGGCGTGCTGCAAGCTGTTTCGCAGGCCCTCGGCTAGCGCTTCGCTCATCGCCGATGCGATGGCCGCATCGATGGGAAGTGCGGAGAGGAGGGCGACCTGCACCGGGACTCCAGTGGCAAGGTCGTTGACAGTCGATCGGAGTCGGGCAACGAATTCGAGCGCGGTGTAGGGCTTGGTCCGTATCCTTCCGCTGGAGAGTTCCTCCAACTTCTCGAGGGCTGCGACGGCTTGCTGGCGGAGCATGGCATCCGCACCGTTGGATGGGCGGGCGGCTGCGAGAAGAGTGGCGATGATGTCGTCATGCACGAGGGCGTTGAACCGAGCGTCCTCGCGTTCCGTTGCCCGATTGCGAGCTTCGCGGATAGCTTCATCGGTCGCTGAGGTCGCCGCGACGTCCAGCTGCCCGGCGATTCGTCTGGTGGTCTGGATAAGGGCAAGAAAAATGATCGAGACGAGCAGCATGTAGAGGGTGTCCTGAAGCGCGATCGCTGCGTAGCCGCCGCCGCCGGAGACAAATCTCAGGATGCCGCCCCCCAGGCAGACCGCCACCGTGTAGATGCCTGCCACTCGGACTGACCAAGCCAGCGCCGCCATCGAAGTGGGAACGGCTATGAGGCCCAGTAGCCAGGGTGAGGCCGAGAGGGGCATGACCGAGACTGTCATGTTGGGGATCCACAGCGTCAGAGCAATGGGGAAAACGACGGCAGTGGTGGCGGCAAGCGCACGAAGGACTGCAAGGGGCGAAACAGCGGCGAACACGGCGAGCAGAGCCGGTGTCCCCCAGAGGATCGCCATCGCTGCGTAGCCGTACCAGGGGCGAATATCCGTAGTCTCTCCCAGGGCTGCTTGAACTTCCAGAAGGTTGAACACAGTCCCGCCGAGCCCGACCGCGAGTGAGAGCGTACGGAACACCCGTTCTGAGGCGAGTGGCGAAGATGTGTTATTGGATGTCAGGGACAATTCCGTCTTCTTCTGCACGGCGAAAGAGATCTACCCGGGAATGCGCCAGCCGGCCGGCCCTCTCATATTTCGCGCGTATCCGGCTGACATAGTCCGCGATCGTATTGGGAGACAATCCCGTCTGGAAAGCGACCGACTGAGTTGTCTGCCCGGCTGCGTAGTAAGAGAGGATCTCCCGCTCGCGAGCGCTCAAGCCTGCGTCCGCCAGATCGAGGGCTGCGTCCAGGGCAGCAGCCCAATCCGTCGATGGAATCGTTTCACCGGCAGCCGCTCGTCTGATCGAGGACAGCAGTGTCTTAAGGGGTTCCGACTTCCGCACCATGCCGAGCACACCGGCCCGAGCGGCGGCGCGAATGAGTCGCGGATCTTCCCCGGACGTGAGGATCAGAACGCCAGCCCCGAGCCGCCTTATGGCATCCACGTTTTCCCTCGGCGACGTGCCATCAGAGAGGCGTAGATCCAAGACCACAAGATCAGGCTGGCATTCGCTGGCAATTAGTTCAGTGACAGTAGAGACGGCGGCCGCGAGTTCGAGATCCGGATCGCCCTCCAGCAAGTGGGTGAACCCCGTGAGGGCCAGTTCATGGTCGTCCACGAAGGCAACACGGATGGCTGCTCGAGGGTCGGTGGATGCCGCTGGGCACATGTTGTCTCTTTCGGGCGATACAACAAGAACAGCTGAATTTAGTTGAATGCTATCTCACTTTTTCCGACCGAACCCAAGCCTCGACCACCCCCATTCAGGTGCCATTGAAAGAGGGGAATGGTGAACAGATCACCGTGCTGCCACGCTATGTGAGCATTCGTGCCTCGTAGCAGTGCCGCTCGCAGGAATCTGGCCTAAGTCGACCACACGAGATGCAGGTTGCGCCATGGGTAAACATCCCCATGGTCTGGCCTCGTCAGCCGACATAGATTCATGCCGATCCCCGCCAGGGCAATTGAGAGGAGACTGCTGCGTGACATTCTTAGCCCGCCTCGGTCCGGCGAAACGCGCGGCTTTCTCATTTGCAGGCATTGTCGCTGTCGTATCGACAGTCATGGCAGCGGCCATTATGTACCAGGGGTTCACCTCCACCCAAGTCGCGTTGAACGACGGCGGGGTGTGGGTGGTCAACTCGAAACAGTTGATGCTCGGTCACCTTAACTTCCCTTCTCAAACCTTGGATTCCGGTCTGAAGTCCAAAACGAGCGACTTCACGGTGCTTCAACACGGCGGCACTGTCCTGCTCCATGATGAGACCAACTCGACCCTCGCGACGGTGAATCCGGCCTCCGTGACCGTGAATCTGAATGCCGCCAGGCTGCCGGCGGGCGCGCAGGTTGCGCTCGGCGCGACCACAGTCGCAGTCGTTTCCTCCGGATCGGGGAAGGTCTGGGTCTCAGCGGCAGGATCAGTCGATAACTTCAGCCAGTCTTCGAAGACCGCTCTCGACTTGGGAAGGGGCGGAGTCGCCACTGTCGGGATCGATGGCACCGTCTATGGAGCATCGCCGACAAAGGGCAAACTTTACTCAGTCCGCGTGGACTCCAGCGGATCGGTGACCTCCACAACCGAAACTGTCCTCCCCGGTGTCGGCCCGAGCGCGACACTGACCATCACAGCAGTCGGCAACCAGCCCGTTGTTCTCGACAGCACCACGAATCACCTCATCACTACGCAGGGAAGCCCTGTCAGAGTTGCGGCGCAGAGCGTGCTGCAGCAAAGCGGTCCGGCAAGCGACCGTGTCCTTGTCGCCACACCCACATCTTTGATCGAGCAACCTCTCGCCGGCGGGACACCCACTGGGAAATCCGCTGGAGCCAGCGGAACGCCGGCTGCCCCGGTGTTCCTCAACGGTTGCGCGTATGCAGCGTGGGCGGGTTCCGGCCGATACCTGAGGGACTGTGTCGGAACGGCTAATGGTATTGCCGCCACCGTCATCGCGGGGGCGACAGCCGCTTCCGCCTTCGTCTTTCGGGTGAATCGTGACGTTGTCGTCCTCAACGACATCACCGGCGGCAACGTCTGGATGCTGGACAAGAGCAACAACCTCGTTCGTAACTGGCAGGACATCGAGCCCGCTACCGACCTGAGTCAGAACAACTCAGACAAGAGCAATCCGAACACCACGCCTCCGGACCGCAGCCAGTCCAACCGCCCGCCGATCGCCCAGGATGACTCCTTCGGCGTCAGAGCCGGTCGGACCACGATTCTGCCGGTGCTTGACAACGACAGCGATCCCGACGGGGACGTTATGACCGCCGCTCTGGAGGGGCCGAATCCCTCTGTCGGGACGATCGCCGCCATCAACGACGGTGCACAGCTTCAACTCACCGCTGCGCCGGACGCCAGCGGAACGGCAACATTCAAGTACACCGTCTCCGACGGACGCGGAGGCGAAGCGCAGGCGACAGTCACCCTCACCGTCAGCCCGGCCGGGAGCAACAAACCTCCCGTCGAACGGCGCGTCGCGACGGTCCTCGTCGAGCAGGGGGCCACCGTCACCTACAATGTCCTGCCGGACTGGAACGACCCCGACGGGGACGTCCAATTCCTCAAGGGCGCGACCGCAACGGGCGGTGACCAGGTCCGGTTCACTGCAGACGGCACCATCACGTTCGCTGCTCTCAGTCAAAACACCGGCCTCGTGTCGGTCCCGATTTCGGTGTCGGACGGCATCGCCAGCACGACGGGTACCGTCAACTTCGACGTCCGGCCAGCGGGCAGCCTCAAACCGCAACCCAATGCCGACCACGTCACAACCAAGGTGGGCCAACTGGTGACCGTCTCTCCGCTGCTGAACGACGTCAGTCCCAGTGGTTTGCCCCTTCGCCTCGCGCAAGTATCCTCGGCGGTCGGGGCGCAGATCGTCCCGGATACCGCCGCGGGCACTTTCAGCTTCCTATCCACCGTCGCCCAGACCTACTACCTCACCTATATCGTGACGGACGGCCCGAACCAGGCAACCGGTCTCGTGCGCATCGACGTGGCGACCTCTGCTCCAGACAATTCGCCGCCGGTCGCCGTTCGCGACATCGTGTACGTTCCATCCGGCGGAAATGCGGTCGTCGATGTACTTGCCAACGACTCCGATCCGGCCGGCGGTGTCCTCGTCGTGCAATCGATCCAAAACCCTGCCGCATCCGGTGTTGCGGTCGTGGTCCTCCAGCACCGACTCCTCCGCGTGTCCGATCAGGCCGGAATCGGCGCGCCAACAATGTTTACGTATACCGTCTCTGACGGAACAAAGTCAGCAACAGCCGACGTCGAAGTCATCCCCGTACCGACCCCGCGAACAGACCAACCCCCCGTGGCAGCCCCGGACTCGGTGACAGTGCGCGCAAACGACTACGTCACCATCCCCGTGTTGGCTAACGACAGCCACGCTGCCGGGACGACGCTTTCTCTCGCACCGAGTCTCGCCGAACCACTTGACGTCCCATCGTCGGGCACCCTGTTCGTGTCGGGCAACGATCTGCGCTTCCAAGCAGGGCCGGCCACGAAGGCGACCACCGTGCACGCCACCTATGTCGCAGTGGACAACCTCGGACGTAGCTCCGCCGCTCAAGTCACCATCAACATCCTCCCGGCCACGCTCACCCGGAATGACCCGCCGCAACCACTGAGCGTGACCGCGCGGGCACTGGCCGGAACGACCGTGCGGATCCCTATTCCGCTTGACGGAATCGACCCCAACGGCGACTCCGTCACCCTTATTGGGCAAGCCACCGCACCGACTAAAGGACGGATCGTTACTGTCGGGCAAACCTGGCTCGACTACCTGGCCTACCCCACCTCTTTCGGCACGGACACCTTCACCTACCAAGTCGCCGACCATCTCGGTGCGACCGCCGTCGGCCAGATCATGGTCGGCATCGCCCCCGCAAACGCACAAAACCAGCCCCCTGTTGCCGTGAACGACACCCTCATCATGCGACCCGAACGCCCCGTCTTCGTCGACGTTCTCGCCAACGACAGCGACCCCGACGGTGACCCCCTGACTCTCGTCCCCGGTGGACTGACCGTCCCGGCTGGGATCACCGCAACGATCTCCGACGGAGGAATCCTCGTCGCGGCATCCCAGAGCACTTCGCAGAAGGTCATCCAATACACCGTCAGCGACTCTCACGGGTCGGAAGCGGTCGGCACGCTGAGAGTCACCGTCGACCCGAACGCCCCACTGCTCCCACCGATCGCGCAAGATGACGTCGTGTCGTGGTCCCAGGCCGCCGGAAAGCAGCACGTGGACGTAGCAGTCCTCACCAACGACTCCGACCCGAACGGAACCGCCAGCGACCTGTCGGTGTCGCTTTCGGGACCCAGCGCCGCGAACGCGCAAGTCATCGGGAAGACCGTCCGAGTAACCCTCGAAAAAATACCGCAGGAGATCCTCTACACCGATACCGACGGTGACGGCCTCAAAACGTCCGCGTTCATCCTCGTTCCCGGGCTGAGCGATCAATCCCCATCGCTGAAAGCCGATGCGCCCGCTGTCAGTGTCAAAAGCGGGCAACCGATAACGCTCAATCTGGGACAGTTTGTGATTGTGGCGCCAGGCAAGTCGCCACGAATCACCACGGTTGCGAATGTGACCGCCGTGCACTCCAACGGGAGCCCTCTGGTCAAGGACCAGAGCACTCTCGTGTACACCTCAGCGGCCAGCTACGTCGGACCCGATTCGCTCAGTGTCGAAGTGACCGACGGAACCGGTCCGGATGACCCCCACGCCCACAAGGCGGTCATCGTCATCCCCGTAACGGTTGTTCCCGCGACGATCGTCGCCCCGACGATGCTTGGAAGCATCATCACGGTGTCGCCTGGTGAGACCGCATCGAGCATCGATCTGCAGAAACTCACCACCGATTCAAACCCGGGCCGACTGTCGAAAGTGACGTACAAACTCCTCTCCCCAGCACCGGCATGGCTGACCACTCTCACTATCAAAGGCCACGTTCTGTCAATCGCGGCGGCCCCCGCTGCCGGAAAGGGCTCCACGGCGTCGCTTCAGGTTCAAGCCACAGATGGAACGGCGACGCCGGCGACCGCAACGATCACCGTGAACGTCGCGTCGTCCTCTCGGCCACTACCGGTAGCCGTGAACCTGACCAATCCTGATGCAGTGCAAAATCAGACCTACACATTCGAGGTGATCGCTCCCGCCTTCAACCCGTTCCCCTCGAAGCAGCTGCGCCTGTTGGATGTGCACGTTGCCTCCGGAACCGGAATAGCCTCAGCGGTCGGCGGAACGCAGGTGAAGGTAACTACCGGCGGAACCTTCTTCGGAACGCTCATTGTGTCGTACCGAATCGGTGACGCCACGAACGATCCGAACCGGGAGGTCACCGGCAACATCACCCTCACCGTGGCGGGGAAGCCGTCAGCGCCGCTCACTCCCGCCGTTCAATCCGTCTCGGACCAGACAGTCGTACTGACATGGGCCGCGCCTTCTGAGAACGGCAGCCCGATCACCGGATACACCGTCCACGCCGCAGGATTCCAGCAGAAGTGCGTCTCCACATCGTGCACGCTGACCGGGCTCACTAACAACACCACCTATGGCTTCACCGTGGTGGCAACGAACAAAGTGGGCGACTCGCCTGCATCCCCCTCTTCTGCGCCGGCTCGCCCCGATGCCGTCCCTGATACCCCCGCAGCCCCCGCTCTCGCCTTCGGGGATGGTTCGCTGTCTATCTCCTGGGTGGCGCCGCAAACTCACGGCTCAGCCCTGCAGTCCTACACACTCCAAATCTCTCCCGCGCCAGCCTCGGGAGGACAGAAGAGCGGGCTGACCGGAAACTCCTACACCTGGACCGGGCTGACAAACGGCACGAGCTACACGGTGCAGGTTGAAGCGTTCAGCCTCGCGCCGAGCCCCTCCCCCTGGAGTGCTCCGTCGGCGGCAATGGTTCCCGCCGGCGTACCTTCGGCTCCTGGGACGCCATCCGTGTCAAAGGTGCCATCGGTAGGGTCCCAGGCCCAACTCGCCGTCTCCTGGAGCGCGCCAACGGACAATGGCGCGCCAATCTCCGCCTACACGCTCAACGAAACGCAAAACGGCACAACCATAGCAATCCCTGTTGCCGGTGGTCAGACCTCTCAGACCGTAACTGTCGCTGTGTCGGCATCCAGCTACACGTTCTCGGTAATCGCCGTCAACAAGGCGGGAAACTCCTCGCCCAGCCCCACGTCGGCAGCATTGCGCGCGGTCAACGCACCGGGGGCGCCGGGCTCGGTTTCCGCAACGGCGGGAAACAACGCTGTGACACTTACCTACACCGCCGCGGACCCCAACGGGGCAAGTCCGAGTGAACTCAGCTATGAGTACAGCGTGAATGGCACCGCGTGGCGGAACGATTGGGTCTCGGGTGGATCCGGAACTTCTGGAGTGATCGGCAACGGCCAAGTGAACAACAACGGCAACTACACGATAAGCGTGAGGGCCACGTCGACTATCGGCGGCGCGGGGCCTTCATCCGCGCCGAGCGGATCGGTCGCACCGTTCGGTCCCCCGAACCAGCCCGGGGCCGGGGCCACCGGCGGCGGCGCGCAAGTGAACCTGCAATGGGGTCCGCCGGCACCGAACGGGAGAGCAATCGTGTCTCTTGACATCAGTGTCGACGGAGGGGCCTACCAAGCAGTCGGGGTGTCCAGCGGAAACGAAAACGTCGGGACATACAGCCAGACGCACTCCATTACTGTGCGAGCAACGGACGCGGCCGGGCAAACAAGCACAAATAGCGCATCCGCCACCTCAGGCCCCGCCCCAGTAACGAGCTGGTCGATACCGGTAGACACAACTCGAACGTGTGCCCAAGATCAATTGGTCACCACGAGGTACTCCTCTTCCGGGCCTTCCTGCGCTGCTCCAGGCCAATGGATTGCGGGCAATACGGTCATCACCACAACCTGCTTCGCGGATTCGAGCACCATCTCGACCAACGGTAACTACCGCTTCTACTGGATCCCGAACATGGGACTGTACGTGTCGCAGATCACGATGCTGAAACCGAACGACACGTCCACACCGAGCGGGATGCCCCGATGTCCTTAGCTGATTCCCCACGGCAATAAGAAGAGAGCCACTATGACGATGACACCTGAACAAGCGATCTGGTTCGCCGACAGCTTCAGCCGGTTGGCCGACAACGTCAGCAAGGCAGTCCTCGGCAAGACCGAGGTCGTACGCCTGGCGCTGACCACCATGCTCGCCGAAGGGCACCTCCTGCTCGAGGACGCACCGGGGACAGGCAAGACCTCCCTGGCGAAAGCGATTGCGGCGACGGTGCAAGGAACCCATAACCGCATCCAGTTCACCCCCGATCTTCTGCCGTCGGACGTCACCGGAATCACCATCTACGACCAGAAAGCGGGCAAGTTCGAATTCCATCGAGGGCCGGTCTTCGCGTCGATCGTGCTCGCCGATGAAATCAACCGGGCGTCGCCGAAGACTCAGTCGGCGCTTCTGGAGGTGATGGAAGAGTCGCGCGTGACCGTTGACGGCGTGGGTCACGAGGTGGGGAGGCCGTTCTTGGTCATCGCAACCCAGAACCCCATTGAGCAGGCGGGTACTTACAAACTCCCCGAGGCGCAACTCGACCGGTTCATGATGAAGACGTCGATCGGCTACCCCGACCTGGTGGCAGCAGAGCAGATCCTCGCGGGAGTCTCCGACCGTAATCCCTCTGCCAGCCTCAGCGCCGTGATCACGACGACCGCGGTCGCGGACATGGCGACGCTCGGTGCCAGCGTCCATGTTGATAATGCCATCCTGCGCTACGTCGCGCAGCTTGCGGAGGACACGCGCAATGCACCCGAGACGCGTTTGGGCGTTTCAGTGAGAGGGTCGATGTCGCTGATCCGAGCGGCGAAAGTATGGGCGGCAGCGCAAGGACGCAATTTTGTGCTCCCGGACGACATCAAACAATTGGCCGCACCGGTCTGGCTCCACCGATTCGTGCTCGACGCCGAGGCGGAGTTCGCCGGCGCCACCCCCGAGAAGATTCTCGCGCGTGTCCTGGCGGATGTGGCTGCACCGCAATCCCGTCAGCCTGCGGCATGAGCACAACCGAAACCGCATCCTGGAGCCCCGCGAAACTACTCCATGGAGTCGCGCGCAGTCGTCCCGCCATCGGTACTCGCCTCAGCCAGGCGACGGGTGCCATCAAAATAGCGACGGGCGCGATTCGACGACCGTTCGTTGTCATTGTGCGGGTAGTGGCGCCCTTCGTCCGCATCGCGAGCGGGTTCGGCTGGGCCCTGATCGGACTCACCGTCGCCGCTTGGGCGGTCGGCCTGACGATGGGGTGGGTCGAGCTGACGGTCATCGCCTCAGTGACCACGGTGACTCTTGCCGCCGCGGTCCTCTTCATCTTCGGTCGTTCGGCGTACAAGATCGACCTCGATTTGGCGAATACCCGGATCGTCGTCGGTCAACGCGCGGTCGGACGCATCGAGGTGCGAAACGCATCAACCCGGTCGTTGCTACCCGCCCGGCTTGAGTTGCCTGTCGGATCAGCCTTCGCAGCGTTCCGACTGCCGGTGCTCACACCGGATGCTGTGCACGAAGACTTGTTCACCATTCCGACAAACCGACGCGCTGTGCTTATCGTTGGGCCGGTTCGATCTGTGCGCGACGACCCGTTCGGGCTGTTGCGACGCCAAGTGGTCTGGACGGAGCCCGCGCCGCTGTATGTCCACCCGCGGACGGTCAATCTTGATGGGTCCTCCTCCGGGTTCCTCCGCGACATCGAGGGACTCCCGACCAAAGACCTCTCACCCAGCGATGTGTCCTTCCATGCGCTGCGGGAATACGCCGCCGGGGATGATCCCCGGAATATCCACTGGAAGACGACAGCCCGCACTGGCAAGATGATGATCCGTCAGTTCGAGGAAACCCGCCGATCCCATCTCGCGCTCACGCTGTCCACATCGCTTTCCGACTATCTCGATCCGGAGGAATTCGAACTTGCGGTCGCCGCCTGCGGATCCCTCGGTCTGCAGGCCCTCAAGGAGGAGAAGCAGCTCAGCGTTCTCGTGCACGGTGGCTCGCTCCATGCTGGGACCAGCAGGCGTCTCCTCGACGAACTCTCCGGCGTCAGCCGGCAAGAGCAGCGGCAGAGCATCATCAACCTGGCGATGAGTGCGGCCCGCGACGCCCCAGACGCGTCGGTCGTGGTTCTCATCTTCGGCAGCCAGGTGACCGCGGCGGAGATGCGTCAGTCGGCGAATAAACTTCCGCTCGGTGCCAGCGTCATCGCGCTCGTCTGCCATCCCGGCGCATCCCTGAGCCGCAAAGCCATCGGTGATCTCGTCGTTTTGACGATCGGGTCGATCGACACTCTCCCCCTGGCGATGCGACGGGTGGCCAGCTGATGATGTCAGACACCGGCTCCCGGCCTGCGCTTGCAATCGGTGCGGACCTGAGCGCAATGGCGCTTCTGATCGGCGCTGGAGTGATCGGGTTCGGACCGCTTTACGGCGGGAACGGATACCTCATCGCCGGCTTCGGAGGGCTCATTCTTGGGCTGGGCCTTGGGTGGCTCGGTGCGCGCTTCAGGTTCGGAATGCTTACTCTGAGTGCTGCGACAGTGGCCGCCTATCTCCTTTTCGGTTCTGCCCTTGCGGTACCGATGAATGCCATCGGGCATGTCCTGCCGAGTCTCGCTAGCCTGCAGTCCCTCCTCCTCGGCACAGTGCAGACCTGGAAGCAGGTCCTTACCGTCTCACCTCCTGTCGGGGCGATCCCCGGAACATTGATTCTGCCGTTCCTTGCGGCATTGGTCTGCTCTGTGACGGCGGCGAGCCTGGCACTTCGGCTGCGGCGACCCGGGTGGGCGATTCTTCCGGCGGGTGCCGTTCTCGTAGTCGCTATAACATTCGGAACCGGGGAGAGCTCATTCCCTCTTGTTCAGGGAGTGGTCTTCGCGGTTGTCGCTGTCTGCTGGTTCGCTTGGCGCCGGGCGTCGCATTACACCGGGCAATTCGGTTCGGATGCCGACCAAACCGGCGAGGCGAGTGCCCACCGGAGTCTGCGTGCACGCCGCGCCGCCGCCGCTGCCGGGGTGGTGGTTGCCGCGGTGGTCACCGCGGTTCTGATGCAGTCGATCGTGGCGCCCGCCGATGCCCGGCAGATACTCCGCACTGCCGTGGTACCCCCGGTCGACATCCAGAACTACCCGAGTCCGCTGCAGTCCTACCGAAAGTTCGTGAAGGCCGGCGTCGACCCCAAGAATGTCTTCTTCAGCGTCAGCGGACTTCGTGAAGGCACCCGCATTCGGCTGGCCACCCTCGACTCCTATGACGGCAATGTCTACTCGGTGGCCGCCGACGGGGGGTCCGGCGCGGGGAGCTTCTCCACCGTCACCGGCGGTGTCACTGCGCCCGCCGATCCCTACTTGACCGGCACCGGCCAAGGCACCGCGGAGACCATCACCGTCACAGTCGGATCCCTCCCTGGGGTATGGGTGCCCGACATCGGCTATCCCACATTCCTCAGCTTCGCAGGCAAGCGGGCGCGACAGCTCACTGCCGGGCTCAACTACAACGCGACAACGGGGGTGGCGATCAGCACAACCGGACTGCAGCCGGGAGACCGCTACACCGTGCGCACCATCGTCCCTGCGGCGACCGAGGCTTCCGCCCGGGACACTGTCGCCAACGTGACGCTCCCGCAGAATCAGTCAGTGCCCGATGCGGTGGGCGCGTTCGCGGCGGCTGCGACCGGTTCCGCGCAGACTCCGTCGGCGCGCCTGAGTGCGCTTAGCACCGCCCTGACGAAGAAGGGCTTTTTCAGCCACGGGCTCAGCGGTGACTTCACCAGCCTTCCTGGCCATGGTGGCCAACGACTGACGAGGTTTCTGGGCGGCACCCAGATCGTTGGCGACGACGAACAATACGCGGTTGCCATGTCACTGATGGCGAACCAGCTCGGGATCCCGGCCAGGGTCGTCATGGGGTTCTATCCGAAGACCTATGCCCCGGATCGGTCGGTCGCGATCACCGGTGCCGACCTGCACGCCTGGGTTGAGGTGGACTTCAACAAGCTGGGCTGGGTGGCGTTCAACTCGACACCGGATCAGAACAAGAAGCCTGACCAGCAGATCGTGAAATCGCAAACCGACCCGCGAGCGCAAGTGCTCCAACCGCCGCCCGCGCCACCTGTTGCCGTGTCGGCACCGAACGATCCTGCGACCCGCGGCGGGAAGTCGACCAAGATCACCACCTCAACCATCGACACCGTCCTGGCCGCGCTCCGCATCGGCGGGAGCGGCCTCGGTATCCTGCTAATCCTTCTCGGGCCAGCCTTGCTGATCGCCCTCCTGAAGGCACGTCGGCGCCGTCAGCGCGCGGGGGCCGCCCGCGGTGCCGACCGTCTGAGCGGAGGGTGGGATGAAATTGTTGATGTTGCCCTGGACCTCGGAACGCCTCTCGTCGCTGGTCGAACTCGGCTGGAAGGTGCGTTGGCTCTTGCCGAACGCTATCCATCAGCCAGCATCATGCCGGTCGCCGCAATCGCGGATACCGGCGTATTCGGGCCGGTCGAACCAAGCGCCGAGGATACCGCTGCGTTCTGGACGCAGGTAGACCTGCTCGTCAAGGAGATGCACGGATCCGCCAGCCGGTTTCGTCGTCTGAAAGCACGCCTATCAATTGTCACGTTCACCGCCCGGAGAAGGGAAGCCACTGCAATGAGGCAGAAGAAGAAAAACGGCAAGAGGCGGTCACAATGACTGTTGTTCCGGCAAGCTATGGTGCGCGAGTCGGTGCTTACCTAATCGATGGGATTGTTCCCCTCGTGCTTTTTATACCAAGTCTCATCGCCTTCATCTCCGCCACCTCGATGCTCACCAGCGGCAACTATGAAGGAGCGATTTCGGCGTCACAGGCCGGGACGGCATTGCAGTGGATCGCCGTTGTTCTGACCCTTCTCTTCGGCCTCGCCCAGTACCGCGCCGAAGCGAACACGGGTATGACTCTGGGTAAACGTGCCGTTGGTCTCCGAACGGTGCGGGCCGACACGCTCGGACCGGTCGGTTTCGGTCGGGTTCTCGGCCGCTACTCTATAATCGCGCTCGGCGGTCTCCTGCTCATCGGCCAGTATGTGGTGCTGCTCTCACCTCTGTGGGACTCCGAGAAACGCAACCGCGGCTGGCATGACAAAGCATCGAACACGTGGGTACTCGACGTGAAGAACGGACCGAACCCGCTGCTCGCGGCTATTGCGGATCACGAGTCGATTGCGGATCACGAGCCCATCGTGGAAACCTCCGCCCGAGGTATCGTGACCGTTGGCATGCCCTCTGCCATGACAGCCGCCGCCGCCGAATACCAGCTTCGCCCGGAGAGCACCTCCGAGCTGGAGAGACAACCAGCACCGACTTCTCTCCCCGAAGTGCAGAAAGAACCCCTCCTCGAATCGAAGTTGAGGGAGTCCGCCAGCGCCGGCGCGGGCCTGATCGCCGGGGTTCCCGGCTTCACTACTGCAACACCGGTTGCACCCATGCCAACGGCACTAATGGCACCTCAGTCGCCCCTCGCCCTGTTACCAGTGACCTTGACAGTCGACAACTACGAGGATGACGAGGGAGATCGAACTCGGACTGCAACCGGAGCAGAGTTGCGTCCGCGTGGCGCGGTCCTGCGACTCGACAGTGGAGAGGAATTTCCTATTTCCGGCACCACTCTTCTTGGCCGCAACCCGGCCCGCGACCTCGGCGAGGAACACGTCGGGTTAGTTTCGATCGCCGACACAACGCGGATGCTATCCAAGACTCACGCTGAGATCGGTATTGACGGGCTGAGGCTGTGGGTATCCGACCGCAATTCGACCAATGGCACTCGAGTGCGTCGCCTCGACAGCAGCGAGCAGCCGGTGTCTTCCGCCGAACGCGTCTACTTCGCGCCCGGGGAGATGGTCGTCATTGGCGATCGGACCCTCGAAGTGCGGTGGCAGGAATGAGTCAGGACCAGGCAGTGCCCGCGAGCATCCGACTCGCGTGGGGTGCCTCAACCGACCGAGGGCGACGGCGCACCACCAACGAGGACTCATTTCTGGCGGACCATCCCCTGTTCCTGGTGGCTGACGGGATGGGCGGCCACGAGGCAGGTGAAGTGGCCAGTGCCGCCGCGATCAGCGCATTTCTTCCCCTCGTCGGCAACCCGACCCTCTCGGTCGATGAGGTCCGCGAGGCACTCTCCGCCGCAAAATCGACAGTCTTCGCCATCGCCGACGCTCTCGGATCCGGCGCAGCAGGAACGACACTCACCGGTGTGGCCGTCACAGAGCAAGGCGGGAGCCCCTACTGGATCGTCATCAACCTGGGCGATTCGCGAACCTACATGCTGACGGACGGAGTTCTCGAACAGGTCAGTGTCGACCACTCCCTCGTGCAGGAACTTATCGAATCCGGGGAACTGGAACAATCACATGCGGGCGTCGATCCCCGTCGAAACGTGATCACTCGAGCAATCGGCGCAGGCAATCAGGGTGAGGCGGACTTCTGGCTCATCCCCGCCAATACGGGCGAGCGGATCCTGATCTGCTCTGATGGCCTCACCGGTGAACTCGACGATGCAGCAATCACCATGGTGCTGCTCGAAGAGACCGGTGCCCAAGATGCTGCGAACCGGCTGGTACACGAAGCACTCCTGCACGGCGGGCGGGACAACGTTACGGTACTCGTCGTCGACGTCCTCGGCACCGCGACTGGAGAAAGCGACCCGGAAACGGCCAAGACCGCTGTCGGTGACGACTACTCGGACGACACCTACCCGCGCGAGCAACTCCTGGCCGGAGGCTGAGATGACTGGAGCCGAATATGTATCCGGCGATTGGCATGGGGTCGTGACCTCGAGCGCAGTCGCCCTCCTTCCCGAAAAGATCGCGCCCGGCCTCTCCGCCAGGGTGTGGGCCACCCTTGAGAAGGGCGCCGGTTTCTCCGGTCTTCTGGACGTGCTGACGGAGACGTACGGCACGAGCCTGTCGTCTTTTCCTTCCTTCGCCATCGTCGCCTTCGACGAGGATGAGGCACGCATTGCCGTCCGCGGACCTCTGACCGTCGAGGTGATCGAATCTGACGGCACCGCATCGCAGAGCATCGGAGGCGACAGGGTGACGACTTGGAATGAGAGCGTGGTCGTCGCCCCCCGCTCGATCACCCTCATCGTGAAGGGGGTCACCGCCTCCGCTGAACCTCTCATGATCAGCAGCGGGGTGGTGCGGTGCTGGCGAATCGACACGGCGTTCGCCGACGCGACGCCGAACGCCGAACGGACGTCGAATGCAGAGTCGGACCGTTCCGCCAGCCGGGCGGCGACAGCGGTGTCCGTGAGACCACCAGAGGCAACCATCGAGAATGCGGAAGAGACGGCCATCCCCGACAACGGAATGGCGGTCCCGGGCGAGGAGGAGACACTCGCTGACCCCCTTGACTTCGAACCTTCCACCGACGAGTCGCCCTCCAGCAACTATGACGATCTGTGGGGCGCAACCATCGCCACTTCCGTCGAGTCGGCGGCCGTCCGCCCCTCAGCGGAAGACGACGTACCCGACGCCGCAACCCCGGCATCGGCTCGGCAGTCAGCATCTGTCGTCTCTCCCCCAATATTGCCGGTCGCAACCTTGCCGGTCACGCGCGCTGTAGCAGCAGAACAGGCACCGCTTGCGGAAACGATGATCTCCGGCGTTCCGGCCTTCGGGGTCCCGTCCGCGGCAGCCCCCGCTTCGGTATCCCAGCCGCATCCCACCGAACACAACGACCATGACGGCGAAACGATTTCCGTCGCCCAACTGCAACGCATGCAGACAACTGCGGTGCACGCGGCCACCCCCGTAGCGCCGACCGGAGTGAAACCGGCCGGCAAGATCATCCTCTCCACCGGCGATGAGGCGATCCTCGACCGGACCGTCATCATCGGCCGGCGACCGCGAGCCACTCGGGTACCCGGAAATCAGATGCCTCACCTGCTGGCTGTCCCCAGTCCCCTACAAGACATCTCGCGCAGCCACGTCGAGATCCGCGTCGAAGGGTCCCACATTCTCGCCCAGGACCTCGACACCACCAACGGCACAATTCTCCGCCGCGTTGACGAACCACCTATCCGCCTCCATCCCGGGGAGGTCACAATGATCGCGAATCACGACGTGCTCGACCTCGGTGAAGGAATCACTGTCACTTTCTCAGGTCTGTCATGAGCCCGAAACGCGCCCCGTCCGCACCGCCGCAAATCACCGGGTTCACTCATCTCCAACTGCTGGGCTCCGGAGGATTCGCGGACGTCTTCCTCTACCAGCAGGCGATGCCGCGCCGTCAAGTCGCCGTCAAGGTGCTCCTCCCTGACCAGATCAGCGAAACCTCGCTCGTCGCCTTCCACGCCGAAGCCGACCTGATGGCATCCCTCTCCACCCACCCGTCGATCGTCACCATCTACCAAGCCGACGTCTCCACCGATGGCCGGCCCTACCTGGTGATGGAGTACTGCTCCAAACCCAACCTCGAAGCTCGGTACAAACGCGAGAGACTCAGCGTCGCTGAAGTATTACGGATCGGGATTCAAGTCGCGGGGGCTGTAGAAACCGCCCATCGGGCAGGAATCCTTCACCGCGACATCAAACCCGCCAACATCCTCGTCACCCAATACAACCGACCTGCCCTCACGGACTTCGGAATCTCCGCCACCATGGAATCGGCCAACTCAGAACAATCCGGGGGGATGTCGATCCCCTGGTCGCCTCCCGAATCTTTCACCGGCGCCTCAAGCGACCACCGATCAGACGTGTACGCGTTGGCGGCGACCATCTACACGTTGCTCGCCGGTCGCAGCCCGTTCTCGTTCCCGGGGGCCACCAACTCCAGCATGGACTTGATCAGCCGCATCCAGTCCACGCCGGTGCCGGCGCTGGGAAGACCAGATGTTCCGCCATCGATTGAACATGTGCTGGCCAGCGCCATGTCGAAGAAGCTGAACGATCGGTACACCTCTGCCATGGAATTCGGGCGGGAGCTGCAACGGCTGCAGATGGAATTCAGCATGTCGGTGACCCCGATCGATGTTCTCGATGACGCTATCCCCGACGAGACCGAAGTCGACGAGGACGACGGTCGCACCCGCATCCGCAGCATCGTCAGCATCGAACAACCCGCCCAGAAGCTAACGGCACACGCACCAACGCCCGCCATCGCCCCGGTTCCAGTGCCGGACGACAACCTTGTGGACTCCACCATCAGACGGGTTGCGCCCTTCCAACTCCCGGTGCCCGGGGTCGAGCCCGCCGAGAGCACGATCAGGCGCGACCCCGTGCCGCCCTCCGACGTTGCACTCCCGCCGACGCCCGCGCCCAAACGAGGCAAGCTCGTCGGGATCGTGACGGCGGTCGTTCTCGTGGTCGCGCTGGCCGGCGGAGGGGTCATCGTCGCCACTAGCGGCGCGACGAGTTCACCGCCTGCAGACAACACCCGCAATCCTGCTCCGGTTGACCCGCTGGGCTCCACGGCAACGGTCCCCTCCCCCAAACAGCTTGTCGGAACCGTCACGGCCGGAGGAATCGTATTCAGCTGGAAAGATCCGACACCCCAGACGGGCGACAGTTACATCTACCAGAACGTAAGCGACCCCACGAAGTCGACAAGCCAGGTTCCTGCCTCCCAGTCGACAGTGACCGTGGCAGCAGACCCAACTGGACGCACCTGTATCTCCGTGTGGCTGCTTCGCGCGGACGGAAATCAATCGGCCACCCCCGCAACCGGGTGCGCCCCATGACACTCACAATGAACACCGAACCCGGACCACCGCCTCGCTCCACAGTGTCCGTCGAATTCTGCGGTGAATGGTGCACCGTCGACCCCGACCGGGTTTTCGATGTCGGCCGCGGCGCCGACCTCAACATCGATGACAACCCGTTCCTGCACCGCCACTTTCTCCAGGTCCTCTCCGCCGACGGCCTCTGGTGGCTCCGCAACGTCGGCACCCGTCTCCCCGCAACAGTCACCGACGGTGACGGTCGCATGCAGGCATGGCTCGCGCCCGGCGCACGCCTCCCCCTCGTCTTCAGCATGACCAGCGTGATCTTCACCGCCGGTCCCACCACATACGAGTTCAACATCCACCTGACCGAACCCCCATTCATCGACGCCATCCCCTTCGTCGGAGATGCCGGGGTGACCACAGTCGGCCCGATCGCTCTCACCGCCGCGCAGCACCTCCTCATCCTGGCGCTGGCCGAGCCGATGCTCCGGCGAGAAGGAACAGGCATCAGCGACCTCCCCACATCAGTGCAGGCCGCACGACGTATCGGCTGGGCCCAAACCCGCTTCAACCGGAAGCTCGACAATGTGTGCGACAAGCTCGACAAAGCCGGAGTCAACGGGCTCCGCGGAGGCATCAGCGCCTACGCGACCAACCGGCGCGCCAGGCTCGTGGAATATGCCGTTTCCGCACGCCTGGTCACCAAAGCGGACCTGCGACTGCTCGATATGGCGCTCGCAAACGACCGGGAGGCCGACGAATGAGCACCCCACCACCACCCACTAACGACGGAGATCACTGCTCGTGAAAATCAAAATCACGATGCGCCGCGCCACTGGTGTGACAGTCAACCTGGCGCTCACCGCTGACGGTACGGCCCAGGTCGCCGACATCGCCAAGTCGCTGTACCTGGCCGATCCTGGACGCAATGGCAGCGAAGACGCCCCCGCTCTGACGGTGCGGATTGTTGAAGCGGAAGGGGCGGGGTCGTCGGCTATCCGCACCCTTGACCCAGAAGCGACTCTGCTCGAATCGGGTCTGAGGCCCGGTTCAGTAATCGAACTCTCCGCCGTGAGCCAACAGTTCCCCGGTCGTGACCGGGGGCCCGCTGCCGCAACCCTCAAAGTGCTTTCCGGTCCCGACGCCGGACGCGAGTTCTCCCTACCGTTCGGCTCGAGCACGATCGGTCGAGACCGAGACGTCGACGTCCGCCTGAACGACGCCCTCGTTTCGAAACGGCACGCCCGCGTCAACATCGGCGAAACAGTCGAAATTGTGGATACCAACTCCGCCAATGGCCTGTTGATCGGCGGTCGAGTCACATCGCGAGCGACGCTCGCCTCCACGGATCTGCTCGAAATCGGGGATACGTCGCTCTGCATCATCCCCATGCAACACTCCGCGACCGCCGCCGCCAGCAGCCCGGTCGTCGAGTTCATTCGCTCGCCGCGCGTCGTCCCCCGCTACCCCGGAAGCCAATATCCCGCACCGGAGCCACCGAAGCACCCACAGAGCAGTCGGTTCCCGATCCTCGCCGTCATCGCCCCACTGATCATGGGGGTCGTGCTTTTCGCTTTCACGCGGCAGGCTCTCAGCCTGGTCTTCATCGCCCTGAGCCCGATCCTCATGATCGGCACCTACGTGGACAACCGGGTTACGAACCGTCGCCTCGCCCGCGTGGCCGTGGCGCAGTTCCTCGCCTCGCTTGCCGCGACCCGCACCGTGTTGGAGGATGCCCAGAACCAGGAGCGAACGGTGCGGCTCCAGGAATACCCGTCCGTGGCCGACACACTCGGGGCCCTGCACCGGCTCGGCCCACTGATGTGGACGCACCGACCAGAAGACACCGGATTTCTCACCGCCCGACTCGGCCTCGGCACCACACCTTCCCGGAATGTCGTCATTCTCCCCACTTCGAACGACACCATGCCCGAACACTGGGCGAAAATCAGCGATCTCGCCCACGAGTTCTCCACCATCGACGGTGTTCCCATCGAAGCGGACTTCCGCATCGCAGGAACGCTCGGCGTTGCGGGACCGCGGGACCTGCTCGCTGGAGTCGCTCGCGGCATCGTGCTCCAGCTGATCGGGCTTCACTCACCTGCAGAACTCGTCATTGCGGCGATTGTCTCGCCCGCCAGCCGCCAGAACTGGGACTGGCTCGAATGGTTGCCCCACACCGGATCGCCCCACAGCCCGCTCACCGGCGATCACCTCGCAGACAACCCGGGCGGTGGACTCTCGCTGATCTCCAGCCTCGAAGCTCTTGTCGACCAGCGACTGACGGACGGGATCACGCCGCGCGGCGGATACGATGCCGGCGACCCCCCAACCCGACGCGAACCAGTTATCCCTGGTGTCGTCGTCATCGTCGAATCCGATGCCCCGGTCGACAGAGGACGACTCACCCGCCTCTCCGAGCGTGGAGCCGACGCGAACGTCCACGTCTTCTGGTGCGCCCCGGTCCTTGAACAACTCCCGAATGTCTGCCGCACCTTCCTCGTCCTTGAGTCGACAGGAGGACATTCTGTGGTCGGCCAGGTGCGTATCGGCGGAATGTCGTACCCCGTCGCCTGCGAGAGTATTGACGGAACAGTCGCCCTGCAGATCGCCCGATCGCTGACTCCTGTTATCGACGTCGGAGTTCCGGTCGATGACGACTCCGATCTTCCTCAATCCGTCTCTTATGTTTCGCTGGCCGGACCGGAACTCGCCGAACATTCCGATGCCATCGTCGACCGTTGGCGTGAAAACAATTCGCTTACCGTGCGAGACGGAACGCCGCCGCTCCGCCGAAAGAAGGAAGGCAACCTCCGCGCCCTCGTCGGGCACGCCGGAACCGAACCGTTCTACCTTGACATCCGAAGCCAAGGTCCCCACGCTCTGGTCGGCGGAACGACAGGTGCCGGCAAATCCGAGTTCTTACAAGCATGGGTACTCGGAATGGCTGCCGCCCACAGCCCCGATCGACTCACCTTCTTGTTCGTCGACTACAAAGGCGGCGCAGCGTTCGCCGACTGCGTCGACCTTCCCCACACCGTTGGACTGGTGACCGACCTCTCCCCTCACCTTGTTCGCCGGGCATTGACCTCGCTCAGGGCAGAGCTGCGTTACCGCGAACACCTCCTCAACCGCAAGAAAGCGAAGGACCTCGCCTCGCTGGAAAAAACCGGTGACCCCGACACCCCACCGAGCCTGCTCATCGTCGTCGACGAATTCGCCGCACTCGTGCAGGAGGTCCCGGAATTTGTCGACGGGGTGGTCGACGTCGCCCAACGCGGACGATCACTGGGCCTGCATCTCATCCTCGCCACCCAACGACCCGCCGGTGTGATCAAAGACAATCTCCGGGCCAACACCAACCTCCGAATCGCCCTGCGGATGGCCGACGAGGACGACTCCACCGACATCCTCGGCGTCCCGCTCGCGGCTCATTTCGATCCATCCATTCCGGGCCGCGGAGCTGCCAAAACTGGCCCGGGGCGGATAGCCAGCTTCCAAACCGGTTACGCCGGGGGGTGGACGACCGGAGAGCCGCCCCGACCCCGGATCGACATTGCGGAACTGAACTTCGGATCCGGCTCGACCTGGGAGGTGCCGAACACCGAAGTGGAACAGCTCGGCGACCCCGGACCCAACGATATCGCCCGAATGGTCTCCACCATTCGAGGTGCAGCAACCCAGGCGAACGTCCCATCGCCCCGCAAACCCTGGCTGGACGAGCTCGCGTCTGTCTACGACTTCTCGAAACTGCCGAACCCGCGAACGGACGAACGACTTCTTCTCGGAGTCGTCGACAGCCCGTCGTCACAATCCCAGCCAACGGCCTTCTACGAGCCCGACAAAGACGGCAACATGGCCATCTACGGCACCGGAGGTTCCGGCAAGAGCGGCACGCTCCGATCTATCGCCGTCGCCGCGGCGATCACACCGCGCGGAGGCCCAACCCACGTCTACGGGCTGGACTTCGGCGCCAGCGGACTTCGGATGCTCGAAGAACTGCCCCACGTCGGCGCCATCATCTCCGGCGATGACGACGAGCGAGTCGTGCGGCTTCTCAGGATGCTGCGGGACATCGTGGATGAGCGGTCCGTGCGCTATGCCGCGATCCGTGCTGGTTCGATTGTCGACTATCGACGACTCGCCGATGCACCGGGCGAACCGCGTATCCTCCTGCTGGTCGACGGTATCGGAGCCTTTCGCGAGGCATACGAATTTGCGGGCTCATCTCCTTGGTTCAACGTCTTCACCCAGATTGCAGCCGATGGCCGACAGGTCGGCGTGCACATCGTCATTGCAGCCGATCGACCCAACGCCGTGCCGACATCAATCAGCTCGACTATCCAGCGCCGCCTTGTGCTTCGCCTCGCCTCAGAAGACGACTATCTGCTCACCGGCGCACCCACCGACGTCCTGTCCCCCACCTCCCCACCAGGACGCGGGATCCTCGAGGACAGCGAAGTCCAAATCGCGGTCCTCGGTGGAAGCTCGAACGTGGCCATCCAAGCCCGCGAAGTCCATCAACTCGCCGAGGCGATGCGTCGACAGGGAGTGGCGTCAGCCGCACCAATTGGGAAACTGCCCGAGACCATCGACTTGGCCACGCTCGGCTCGCTCGGCAGCGACCGCGTCGTGATCGGAGTCGACGACGAACACCTGACACCGATCGGCATCAAGGCGCGCGGGGCATTCATGATCGCAGGTCCACCCGGAAGCGGACGCACCTCCGCATTGGCAACCCTTGCTCAATCCATACGACGGACTCATCCCGAGATTGTTCTCATCCACTTCTCGGAACGCGCCACGAGTCTCGGGCGACTGGGCGGCTGGCAGTTCTCGGCAGCCGGTATCGATGCCGTATCCACCCTCGCGCAGAAGCTTCTCGCTCAATTCGAAGAGAGTCCGCCGGCGCCAGGATCGTACGCGATCCTGATCGAAGGTGTCACGGATTTCACTGGAACTGCGGCAGAAAATGACATCGACAGGCTGATCAGACTCGCGATTCGCGATGACCAGTTCGTTGCGGGCGAATCAGAAACCTCCACCTGGTCGCAGGCCTGGACTCTTGCTCAGCCCTTCAAGGCCGGCCGCTGCGGGCTTCTTCTGGTTCCTGGTGATCTTGACGGCGACACGCTCCTCGGGACAAGTACCGGTCGCACCCGCAGAGCCGACTTCCCGCCAGGTCGGGGTTTCCTTGTCACTCAGGGGCGGGCCGACAAGCTGCAAGTCGCCGAAGGGAAGTTCTGATGGTGAATTCGCCCCATCGACCAAACCACGGGTACGGCAATACGTTCAACACGTGGGATACCACGCACACGATCTCCGCTTCCGGACAGTCCGGAACGGGAAACACAAAAGGAGAACACCATGGCCGTTTGGGGTCTTGACGTAGAGCAGGTTCAGACACTGAGTAAGCAGTTGAACCAGGAATCACAGAACATCCAGCAGATCCTTAAGACGCTGACCGGAGCGCTGAACGGCACTCAGTGGTCCGGCCCGGACGCGTCTGCTTTCCGTAACGACTGGTCGGGCAGCCACACCGCCGCACTGAACAATGTCGCCAATGCCCTTCAGCAGGCCTCGGCCGCCGCAGCAAAGAACGCCTCCGACCAGGCATCGGTTTCCAACTCATAAATACCCGATGCGCGGCGCGGGCAGGATCAGTCACCTGCCCGCCCCGCGCCGGAAGACAGGAAGAGCGTAAATGAGCACATTCTTCGGCGCGGATGTCGGTGAGTTGCGCCAGCTTGCCGGGACATTTGAGAGCGCCGCTGCACAGCTGACCCGGACCAGAACGGGCGTCGGCGGAAACGTCCAGTCCAGTCCGTGGACCGGCCCGGTCGCCTTTCGGTTTCGCTCGACGTGGGACTCGCAGAGTTCGACTCAGCTTGCGGCTGCCGCGGACCGATTGACCAATGCGGCCGCATCGCTGCGCAGAAATGCCGCCGACCAGGAGGGCGCAAGTGCCGCGAGCGGATCTGGTCTTTCACTGAGCGGAGGTTTGCTTTCGGAAAATGAAAATCATCGCCTCTCGGATCTCCGCTCAGAGGTTGGCCATTTTTTGGAGGGTTTCGATAATGCTGGCAAGCTCATCGACTTTGCCTCGTTGGTCAAGAACGTCGGTTTTCTCAGTGCACTTCCCGACCTTGAAGCTGTTAGTCGGGTGCTTGGCCCCATTGGGTGGATCGTCGGTGGGTATCAAGTCGCCAGCGACATCAACAATCACGATCTCGTAGGCGCGCTTCTGCATGGAGGCTCGACACTCTTGAGTGGTGCCGCGACCACAGTTGCTGAAGTCGCTGGAGCTGGGGTAGTTGCGACGGGAGCTGCCGCCATCGGACTGGGAGGCGCCGCTCTCATCGGACTTATTGACATTGCTATTCCATATAGCACTGAGAAACAAGATGCGACATACGCTCAAGGATTCCACAACCTATTCGGGGAAGCTGCGGACCCAAACTCGCCCACGCAGGAAGAGAGTAAAATCATGCAACAACGGTACGCAGGGCCGTTTGGAGTGGCCACGATGATAAGTGATCAAATGGATGCCACCGCGGCACCGATTCGTGAAGCGGGTCGCAATTTCGCAAACTTTGCTGGAGATGCATCGGTAAACATCAAGAACGTTATGAATTATGTCTTTGGCCACTGAGGGCAGGACGCGGCTTCTCCTTTCCATGGTCGAGCTTTCTTACTTGTTGGAAGAATCCGGAAGCGTCACTTCGCTCGTTAGAAAGGTACTGCCTTTCCCGAGCCGCGATTTCACTGCACAAGCGAGGGAGGTGGCACAAGGGTTGCTGCGTGTCCGCCTCGCAGAAGCAAGGAACGAAGTCTCGCAGGATGAGTATTCGAGCGCGCTTGCCGCTATCGCCGAAGGCATTGTTTCCTCTCAAGGTGTGGTGCGGCTGGCAATACGCGGGGAGGAAACGTACTCGGTAATCGCGTTCTTTGGGTCACAAACCTCGGTGGAACTCTTGATCCGCGCTGACGCGTGGATCGAAGTTTCCCTATTTATGACCACTGAATTAGCAAATCAGCTCGCTTCTCGACATCTCTCGCTGGACAGGGAATTTGACGTGATCACTGATTCAAACTCGCCCAAGCAAGCTTCACTCCGACTTGTGTATTCCAACGGCGTGCTGACCAACGGCGAAAAGGCTTCGATTATGCTCAGAGAGAGTTCTCTTTCAAACGACCAGATTCGGGGAGGATTAGTGGCTGCACTCGCGGACCGAATCACGGCGGCAACCGCTTCCCACGGCGATTGACTTGCTAGGTCACGTAGGTAAGTTGCTATGTGACGTAGGCAATGAGGATGCTACGTGCCTCTACGTTAGGTTTCGAAATAGACATTTGGACTGTTCAAGACTGACTGATGTTCAAGCTCGGCTTGCTCTGGTCGCTCGGAAATCTGAACTACGGCGGTCTTTCAGGCCTTTTTGCGGTTCGAAGCATTGCTAAATATTTGGCGCTTGGCTTGCCCGGACTCGGACTCAACGTCGTTCTTGGAGAATCTTCAAGTTGAGGTGATCGAACGCGTATCTGCTGATCAGCGAAACATATTCGAGTTTTCTGGAAGACTTCTGCGCTTAGCTTGGAACGATTTCAATTTGGTCGAAAAGTGCCCAGCATTCATATGCTCGGATCATTAGCTGAATCACCCACAGAGGGGAAGTTCGGGCAATTGCCCGGTACTCGTTCGGAAAATGGGTCGCGACAACTGTTCAACGGTTGTCCGGCCCATTTTTTATGCTCTTACGGACTTCTTCTGCCCGATCGGCCTATGGCGGAACGGCCGGTTAGCGCATGATCGGCTCGTCAGAATGATTTCTGGCAGGCCGAATTAATCGGTTGAAAGTATGCAGGAGTTGGGCGGTGCGGGCGAGACCTAGCCTGGGGGTTTGGTCGTCTCGTCACCGTGAGGTGCGGGACTGTCTCTTTGCCAGACGGTGCGGGCGATGTCGTCGTTCTTCCTGGTCATTGAAAAGACGGCGAGCTCTCCCTTGTAGAAAGTCAGAATTTAACGCATGTTATCGACAACGGCTGCCAGGGCGACCACGACCTAGGCCAAGGTGTTGACGTGGATCGCCGTAGGTGTAGTGCTCGGCCAAGTGGCACACGCAAGGGCGAAGTTGCCCATCCGGTTCCCTTCCCAAGCTGTCGCCAGACTAGTGGGATCGGCTCAGGTATTGGCGCGCGACCCGCGGGATCCTTTTCGCGGATTCTCGGTCTGCGTGTCAGCTAGTTGTCGTTGGCTATCATGTTGGGCACGCTAGAACGGTGGCGGATCGGCTTCTCGGCTGTAGCCGGTGGGGCTGGTCCACACTGCGCGCTCGGCACCGGGCGGTTTTTCCACCCGCCATTTGGTTTGATGTTTCATCGTGTGATGAGTGCGACATCGATGGCTGAGGTTGTCTACGGTGGTGGTTCCGCCGTCGGCCCAGGCGCGGGTGTGGTCAAGATCACAGTGGGCTGCGCGTCGTCCGCAGCCGGGGAAGTCGCAGGTGTCCTGCTGGATGGCAAGCCATCGTTTCAGTGCGGCGGGAACTCGATACTGCCGCGGATCCATCTCAAGAATTGAACCGGAGACCGGATCGGTGAGCAGCCGGGTGATCGAGGGCACCGTCCCGCACAGCCGGCGGGCGGTTTCGATGTCGATCGGACCGACGCCTTCGAGCAGAGCCGGCTCATCGGAGTGGCCAAGCAGGGTAAGCACGGGAATGGTGAGCGCAACCGTGACCCCGACCGCCGGCCTCGTGCACGCACCACCGATGCCACCTGTGCAATCGCTGCAGGAGCCACTTGTGCATGCGCTGCTCTTGCCGGTGAGAAGGTCACTGAGCACGTCGGCGCGCAGCTGGGCCATCGTGCGCTGTTCGTCGGATTCGGTGAACAGCCCGAATGCGATGCCGTCGAGGGCGGCCCCCACCATCGCAAGTTTTTCCGCAGACAGGTGTGCGTGCAGCCACCCCATGCCGTCCCGGTCCACTTCGGTCCACACCCCACGGTGCGCGTGGGCCGCCTCATGGCGTTCGGTGAGAGTCTGCGCCTGCAACTTCTCGCGGACGGCCCGAGCCCGGGCCTTAAATCTGGCCGGGGCAAGAGTTGCGGCATTCATGATCCGGGTCTCAAACTCGGCCCATAAATCTGCGGGCAACTCGCTGACTATGGACGCCGCTTCCCGGGCGTTCTGGGTCGAAACTTCTCCCTCGGCGAACCACGACCATAACAGCGGTAACCGCTGTCGCAGGGTTCGCGCGACCATGCCGTAAGCACGAACCGTGGACTCCGCGAGGCTGAGGCGCACCGCAAGATCAGCCGCGGCGGCGCGCTCGGCGAACTCAACGGCATCCCCGCGCAGCATCGTGGCCTCGATGAACACCTCGGGATGCTCAGCGGCTTCTCGCAGGGTGGTGTCTATCGCGCGGAACACCTCGGCCGACGCACGCCACTGTGTGCGCTGCGCGAACTCGGCTTCGGCCATGCCAAACTCGACGCGAGTGTCTGCGTCTGCCGGATCCAACAGGAGGTGCTCCATAAACACACTCAATCAGCAGCCACCGACATTTGTTCCCCACAAGGAAGCCCCGGTCAAAAGCAGTATTTATCCACAGGCATACTCGCAGAAATGAGCCTGTGGAGGAGGAGAAGCGCGGCAGGCGCGAAATTACTCTTCGCTGAAGAAGTCCTCGTCGATCTTCACGATCTCAATGCGCCGAGCAACCTGCACACCAACACGTCACTGCTGCGTTGTCGAACCAGCGTCTCCGTTTACAGCTCGCCTTGGAGGGCGCGGTGTTGGAGGGAGGCAAAGAGTTCGTCAAGTTTCGACGAATGTTGCTGATGCTTCGCTTTTGTCCTGGCGACAGATGCAACCTTCTCTTCGTACATGCGCTGTGTGGCGAGCTTCGGGAGCGGTATCCGGAGCTGCCTAAAGTGAGATGGTCCGAAGTTCAGCTGAGCGGACCCGGTAACGAGTTTGGAAATCTGTTTTCTGAAGTGCAGGGAAGATAGCCAACCCTGAGAGTAGGACAGTGTCTAAATTTTGGGTACTGCTTTGAAGCGGATCGTGCTCGTGTTCATCGAGAGCGGAAGGTCGCTCGCGCCAACGAATGCACCCCTCGTGCGCAGGTATCCATCAGTGTCGGATGAAATTCCCGAACTTACGATCAAAAAGTCTCCCTGATCGACAAGGAAGTGACGATATTTGCCGTTCGCTTCTTCGCTTGAAATCCGCTTTGTCGTGCGGGTTAGGTCCAAGACGCCTGATTTCAAAATATTGCCGACGTTGAGTAAATTCACGCCTTCAGCGGTGAATTGCCAATTCCGCACTCCTGGGCCTTCTTGAAACCAATAAGCGTCACCCAAGAAAACGGACTCAACGATCTCGCGCGACTGCTCGCGAAATGTGAGATCGAATGTAGCGAGTTCAAGTTCTTCCAACTTATCGATAGTCGCTCGTCGCTTGGCGCGGAGGTTGTCGGCCTGGTCGTGCACCACCTCTTTGTAGCGGTTGAGGCTGAGGTCGTAACCCTTCTCCGCGATCTCCGCCTTCGGCACCAGACACGATTGGGCCGTTCGGGGTCGGGCCTTCTCTGCTGAATCCGCACCAGCAAGCGACTGCCAGCGCGCGAGTACGTCGGGTAGGTCATCCGCCTCGGTGGGCGAGCGCTTGTCGTCGAGGGAGAAGCCGTCGGCTTTCACCTCGGAGAACCACACGTTGTCGGTGCCGCCAGAGCTGGTCTTTTGGAAGAACAGGATGGCGGTGGAGACTCCGGCATACGGTTTGAAGACCCCGCTCGGCAGCTTCACGACGGCTTCGAGCCTGTGGTCTTCCACCAGCACCCGCCGCAGGTCTTTATGCGCCTTGGACGAACCGAAGAGCACGCCGTCGGGCACGGTGACGGCGGCACGTCCGCCGTTTTTGAGCAGGCGAAGCATGAGGGCGAGAAAGAGCAACTCGGTCTTCTTCGTTTTGACAATCTGTAGCAGATCTTTGGCGGTCGTCTCGTAGTCGAGGCTGCCGGCGAATGGTGGATTCGCGAGCACCAGCGTGTAATCATCACCGGCCACAAAATGCTCCTCGGCAAGGGAGTCGCGACGTTGAATGGTTGGCGTCTCCACCCCGTGCAGTTGTATGTTCATGCTGCCGATGCGGCTCATGGATGCCTCGGAGTCGAACCCCGTGAACGCCAGCCGATTGAAGTGGTCGCGGCTGGCGGCATCCGCCCAAATCTCGGGGTGGTTTTTGCGCAGGTACTCCCCCGCCATCACCAAGAAGCCCGCCGTGCCGGCCGCCGAGTCAATGATTGTGTCGGTGGGGGTCGGCGCGGTCATATCGACCATGAGCCCGATGATGTGGCGCGGGGTACGAAACTGGCCGTTGGTGCCGGCGCTGGCGAGCTTGCCGAGCATGTACTCGTAGATGTCACCCTTGGTGTCGCGGTCTTCCATCGGGATGCCCTCGAGCAGCTCGACGGCCTTCACCAGAACCTCGCGGGTGGGGATGGTGAACCGCGCGTCCTTCATGCTCGCTGCGAAGCTCGACCCTGCCTCGCCGAGGCGCTGCATGAACGGAAACACGTCCTGGCCCACCGCCTCGAACATCTCCTCCGAGGAGAAGTTCTTGAAATGCGACCAGCGCAGGTCGCTGAAGGGGCGCGGGCGACGGCCGGTGTCATCCATCCCCTCAGGGAAAACCGCACTCTCGATCGGGGTGCCGAGGGTGTTGGCGTTGTTCTCGGCGAGGGTCTGAAACTCGTCAAGGCCCTTGATGAACAGGAGGTAGGTGACCTACTCGATGACCTCCATCGGGTTTGCCATGCCGTTGGACCAGAAGGCGTTCCACACCCGATCGACCTGAGACTTGAACTGGTCTGCTGCCACTGACACTGATCATCACTGAGATGCACGCGCGCACCGGCGTGACGCTGCACCGAGTCTCGCAGACTGTCTTTAACCGACGACACCACGGGTTCAATGCCTTATTGAGCTGCTGGCCAGATGACCCCGGCTCTTCACGCTCATCGCACGTCGACCGCTGGAATCTATGGAACCGTTCGCCGAAGCGATTCTCAGAAATGGACTGAGTGTGCCACGTGGGCGGTTCCCCTATCTCTTCGATCTGATATCTCGTAAACGGGTGGCGGGTGACTGTTGCGCGCTGAATCCCGGTGAGGGTAAACCAGCGAACGCCGTCTCGGAGTCTGCACCAGGCGACGAGCTTCCACCGGCTAGCGGTGAGAGCGAAGATCATTGGTTTCACTTCGCGTCGTGTGGTTTTCCCCTCCGCGTCGGTGCAGGTGAGGTTCACCGGTGGAAGACAGCCATCTCTGTTCGAGGACCGGCTCCCGCACATTTGCGACAACGGGAGCGTTGCTAGGCAGTCCAGTGACGTCCTGCGGGATAGATCCGCTGGAGATCGCCCCTACTTGAGCTGACCGCGAATCTCGCCGGCCTTGTAGTTCTCGCTGTGCACGTTGACGTAATAGCCGCGGGGGTTTGCAGCGATCTCTTCGAGGACCATCGGGGTCGCTGCCACGCAGGAACTGACGGTCCAGTCTGTACCCTTGCCCACCTCGAGCGGGATTACGACGGCACCTTTGGAGTTGCGCGCCCCAACATGGATGTGTCCGACGGTGACGGGCGCCGACAGGTGGCGCACTTCTAGGCGGTAGCAGAACTCTGATCCGGTGATGTTATATCGCAGGAAACCACTCGCGCCTGTGTCGGGCACTCCGGCTTGCTCGTTGTTGAGGGGGATGGCCGGCACGCCGCCGGTCTTGGCATTCGCAACTCCACCGCCAGCAAGGGTGAGGGCTGCGACGGTTGCAGCGACGGCGATCAGTTTGAAAGTAGAGCGGGTGATAGTGCTCACGGTAGCCTCCATTGGCGTTGTGGTGGGGCTTTCAGGCTACGTCGGAGCACCAGCGGTCGAGGGCTTCCCTCCCTGCCGAAGCGCTGGGAATGCGCTGCATCCCGAGTCCTTTATCGTGATCGAGTTGCACGTCGGGGATTGTGACTTAGACGCTGCGGTGGTCGCGCACCGCGAATTCGAGGGCTTCGAGGCTGGGGGCGAGCGCGGCATCTACTGCCATCGGATCGGTGATGTTGAGTTGTTGAATCGCCCGGCGGTCTTCTGGGGCGGTGTTGATTTCATGCTTGCCAGCCTCCAGCGCAGCAATCAGGTCGGTGATGACGTCATCCAGCGATCGACGGGCCCAACCGAGTTCGGCACCGGCGTTCTGTGAAGTCATCATCGCCGTGTCGGTTGCACCGGGATAGACGGTCGCGACATGCACGCCGGTTCCGATCAACTCGCGGCGAAGCGATTCACCGAACTGCGCAATGCCCGATTTCGTTGCCGCATAAACCGCGTAGAACGGCAGCCCGACCAGCGCAATCCCACTGGCAATATTCAGGAGGATGCTTCCGCGGCCCTTCCCGCTCTGCTGAAGGGCGGGAAGCAGGGTCTTGGTCAGCAGAATAGGGGCGGTGAGATTCAGATTGATCATGGAGTGGACATCCGCATCGCTGGTCAATTCGAGCCTGCCCGCGCGCACATTGCCGGCGTTGTTGACCAGTAGATCAAAGACGCTCCAGGATGCCACTGTCTGTGCAATCCGTTCAATGGCGCCAGGCTGGGTGAGGTCTTCGACCAGGATCTCGGTCGTTCCTCCAGCGGAGGTGACGAGCCGAGCCGTTTCCGTGAGCGTGGCCAGTTGCCGCCCGACGAGCAGCAGGTGACCTCCGCGTCGACCGAACTCGAGCGCGAGTGCCCGACCGATGCCCTGCCCTGCGCCTGTGATGATTCCGCGTCGATTGGTGAGATCCAGATTGGTGAGGTCCATATGAGCGAGCTTCTTTCCCTTGATTACAGCGGGATGACGGTTACGCCCCCGCAGGTGAACACGGTGTTTCGAGGGGTCTGGAATCTCAGCATCCGCATTCGGCTTTTCCTGCTGAGATACATGCTGGCGAACATCCCGCTCGAGACGCTCCGCATCTGACTTATCGAGCACCGCGTCTGCCGCCCCTGTGAGCGGAAGGGTTATTTCCCTCGGAATGAGGTGATTTCGGATTGTCGACCGTTGCTCTTCAAGAAAAGTCGCTCCCCAGGGTCCCTCGATAAACGGCAAAAGCCGGGCACCGTCATCCGGTGCCCGGCTTCTCGACAGGGTTGAACTACTTGATGGCCGCCCGCAGCTCGGCTGCAGCCGCAGCGGGATCTGCGGCTCCATAGATTGCGGCGCCGGCCACGGCAACATGCGCACCGGCATCCTGAACCGCACCGATGGTGGCGATCGTCACGCCTCCGGCAACCGAGAACGATACTCCGGAGGTCGATCCGGCTTCGAGCAGAGTGCCAAAAGTGAATCCAGCTTCGACCTGTTCGTCGAGGCCGGCGTGCATTTCGACGAACGTGGCGCCGAGGGCGGTCACCTCTTTTGCGCGAGCGGCTTTGTCTTTCACCCCGATGAGGTCGACGACGATTCCCTTGCCGTGCGCACGGGCTGCTTTCACCGCACCGGTGATGGTAGCGTCCCCGGCAACGCCGAGGATCGTGACCAAATCTGCGCCCGCCTTGAACGCGGTGTCGGCTTCGAGCTCGCCGGCATCCATCGTCTTGAGGTCGGCGAAGACGATCTTGTCGGGGTGGGCGTCCTTCATCGCTGTCACGACGGAGAGGCCGGCGGCCTTGATCAGCGGCGTGCCGAGCTCGATGATGTCGACGCTGTCAGCGACCTTTGCCGCGAGGGCGAGGGCATCCTCGGTCGTGAGGAAGTCAATGGCTACTTGGAGTTGCATGGTTATTCCATTCGTTCGGTGGTGGGGGAAGAAAAATCGAGCTTGGTGAGTGCAGGGGCGAGGCCTGCGGCTATTCGAGGTTTGCGTGGCGGGGCCACAGATCATCGGCGCTTCGCCCGGACCTCAGCCACAGCGAGTGGAAAAAAGCATCACCGATAGTGACGACAGCCTGTTCGAAGAGGGATCCTGCGTACTGCACAGACTTGGTGGCGGCGCGATCCAGTTTTTCGGCGGCGGGTACTTCAACAAGAACTGATGAGAGACCTGCGAGCGGAGAGTTTGTGGCGGTTGTCAGGGTGATGACGATTGCGCCGACGTCGATGGCAGTCTTGGCAGAGCGCACGATGGCCTCTGTTGTGCCGGAGCCGCTCGCCACGAGCAGCACGTCGCCGCGACCGATTGCCGGTGTCGTAACCTCGCCGACGACGTGCACGGTGAGTCCGAGGTGCATCAGTCTCATTGCCGTCATCCGAAGGGCGAGACCAGACCGTCCCGCGCCGAGAACGAAGACGCTTTTTGCCGCGTGAAGCTCGCCGACGGCGCGTTCGAGCGAAAGCGGATTGAGCTGCGCCAGTGCGTCGACCAGCGTCGCGTCCTCGCGGGCGATGACGTGTAGGGCGTCGAGCACTGGAAAGGTAGTAGTAACTGCCACCTTTCAAAGAAACGCCAGTAGCAGCGTTTCGGTCACTGGTCGCAGGGATGGAAGTTCCTACTCGAAAGGGTAGTTTCTGATCTCCTCGTGCCGTCCTGGCTTTTATCAAGGTTTCGCAGACGACTACATTGCGTTCAGGCTCCGGATGTTGACAATCGAGGCGAGTTCGGCGCGGTTGGATGCCCCGACTTTTTTGAGAACGTTCGCGACATGGAACTTGACCGTGTTCTCGGTGATGTTCAAGGCATCCCCGATTGCCCGATTTCGAGTACCGGAGGCAACGAGCTCTAAAACGCGTTTTTCCTGCGATGTCAGCGCCCAGAGGGGAGCCATATTCAGGTGAGTCGAGACGGGATCCAGCGGAAGGGAAACAAAGATTTCCGATCCCCACCCGTTGGTCGCTTCGACTCGAAGTGTGCCATCGAGGGCGGTCACCCGCGCACTGAGTTGCCGCACATTGGCGGTGTCAACCGTGAGGTTACCCGGTCCATCATCGCGAATGTTGATCAACAGGTTGCTTCCATCGCAATCCCACTGCACGCGAACACGACTCACGCCGGACTGTTCGACGAGTGCCAAAACCGCACCCCGGACGATCGCGCGGCCCGCGTGGGCGACTTCCCCGGGAAGGGCTCGTCCATTGATCGGAGGCTCGATGAACTGGATATCGAGATCGCCAAAGCGGGCGAGCGGGCGAAGATCGTTCTGCAGGCTCTCAAAAGCCTTGGCAACCGGCTCTTTTGACAGCTTTCGATCCCGATCTGACACCGCTCGGAGTTTGACCATAGCGGTGGCGGCGATGTCTGTGGCAGCCCGACGGGCGGCTGCGTCGGAGGCTTCACGCGAACGCAGAACGGCCAGCAGCATCTCCAGCGTGGTGGAGTGGGCGTCCGATAACTCCGCGATGATGGCCGCGCGTTCCACTGACATCGTGCGGGAATCGAACAGGTAAGCGGGTGTTGCGGCCGCAACCTGGTGGCGGATGCTCAAGGCGACCAGATCCCACAGACCCGCGACGGTGACCATCACCTCGTCCAGCGTCTCTGCTGTTGGCGAGGCGAGTACGGGGTCGGTCAGCACCATCAGCGCACCGCTCGAGGCAATCCAGCCAGCGAAGACCCGATCAGTGCCGGCGATGATGCCGGTCGCTGCCCAACTCGCTGAGTTGTTGGATCTCACTTGCTCTCTGACGACGTCCATTTCGGCGACGGTGACGTGATCGGCGATCGACGGGTCGCCTGCACGCTTCTGGGGACGCCCCGTGCAATCCTCGGTGAAAATAACCAGGGCGGAATGACGGATGAGTGGACTCAACAGCTCGGCGAGAGCGGGGGCGATACCCAGAAGTGGGTTCGAGAGCACCGTGTGCAGGCCGCGCACCAGAGCGGTCAAAGAGAGTTGGATGGCCACTGTCATGTTCCCAACCTAATTGGGCGACAACATAATTGGGCGATAGTGAATCCCACTCTAACGAGTAGTCCTCGCTTCACTCCGTGACGGCGGGACGCGGCTGTCGGGGAGAATGATCCGATGGCTGACGACGAAGTGAATACCCGTGCTCGACTTCTCGCGGCGTATGACGCGCAACTGCGAACCGATGCGGAGACTCCTGGCGCCATCGATGTCACCCGTCTCGGCCCGCTCCGACTGGTGACCTTCCCCGGTGGACGCGGTTTCATCACCTACCGGGACCTCGGAGAGGCAAACTCCGAAGCTGTTCAGCGGCTAGTCCCGGAAGCCCTGAGCTATTTCGAGTCCGCCCCACGCATCGAGCGAGTCGAGTGGAAAACACGTGCCCATGACCATGCTCCGGGGCTTCACGAAGCTCTAGTGGCGAACGGCTTCATCCCGGATGACCCGGAATCGATCATGATCGGTGAGGCGGTGGCTTTGGCGATTGATGTTCCCCTTCCTCTCGGCGTGACCGTGCGGCGGGTGACGGAAGAACCGGATGTTCGCGCCATGAGCGGGATGCAGGATGAAGTCTTCGGTGATCCTGTCTCCGAGGATGCGGCGAATGCTCTACTTGCGCGGCTGAGTCTCGCTGACGGAATGGAACTGTGGGTCGGCGAAGCAGAGGGCCAGATCGTGACCGCGGGACGACTCGAGCCGGTTGCCAGGTCCGACTTCGCCGGAATCTGGGGTGGTGCGACCCGCGCCGACTGGCGTGGCCGAGGGATCTATCGGGCAGTGACTGCCGCCCGTGCCCGCTCGGCGATCGCCGGAGGGAAGACACTGATTCACAGTGACTCGACCGCCTACTCGCGTCCCATCCTCGAACGATCCGGATTCATTGCGGTGTCGACAACGACGCCGTACCACTGGAAGCGATAAGCCCACAGAACATCCAGCAGCCTGGGTCAGGAATCACAGGACAGGGTGCCGCGTTACACCCGGCAGATGGTGAAGAACTCAGACTTGCTCTACTCCCGATCGGTAAAAGTATTGCCTTCGGCGTGTTCATTCCCCGACAGGAAAGGAATTTCCCATGCCTTCAAAAGTTTGGTTTATCACCGGAACGTCTCGCGGTTTCGGCCGACAATGGGCAATTGCCGCGCTCGAGCGGGGCGACAAAGTGGCAGCGACCGCTCGCAACATCGACACTCTCGGTGACCTTTCCGACCGGTATGGCGACCTGATACTTCCGCTCGCTCTCGACGTCACGGACCACGCCGCGGCGACCGCGGCGGTCGATGCGGCCCACGCGCACTTCGGGCGACTCGACGTGGTGGTCAACAACGCCGGCTACGGACTTTTCGGCATGATCGAAGAGGTCAGCGATGCTGAAGCTCATGCCCAAATGGAGACCAACTTCTTCGGGGCGCTGTGGGTTACCCAGGCGGCTCTCCCCTACATGCGGGCCCAAAAGAGCGGCCACATCCTGCAGGTCTCCTCCATCGGCGGCATCAGCGCGTTCATGGGCACGGGTCTCTATGCGGCGTCGAAGTGGGCGCTCGAAGGATTCTCGCAGGCTCTCTCGCAGGAGGTCGCCCCGTTCGGTATCAGGGTGACCCTGATCGAGCCAGGCGGATTCTCGACGGACTGGGGCGGGTCATCCGGAATCCACGCGACCGCGCTGTCGGACTACGACGGCGTGAAGCAACTGGCCGAAGCCGCCCGCAAATCCCGCGTGAGTGTCTCGGGCGACCCGGTCGCCTCCGCAGCGGTCCTGTTGAAGATCGTGGATGCCGGTGAGCCGCCGTTGCGCATCTTCTTCGGGGAGGCTCCGCTGGCAATTGCGAAGGCCGATTACGCGTCTCGACTGGCCACCTGGGAAAAGTGGAATGAGTTGTCCATCGAAGCACAGGGCTAAACAAGCACAGGGTTAAAGAAGCACAGGGCTGAAGGAGAAAATAATGAAAAAAGTGAATCTCGGAGAACTGACCGTCTCGGCGCAGGGACTCGGCTGCATGGGAATGAGTGAGTGGTACGGGCCGGCGGACTGGGACCAGTCCATCGCCACCATCCATCGCGCGATCGACCTCGGCGTGACGCTGCTCGATACCGCAAACGTGTACGGCGACGGCCACAACGAGGTACTCGTCGGCCGTGCCATCCACGACCGTCGCGATTCTGTGCAGATTGCGACCAAATTCGGCATTGACCGTACCGGCGGGGATGACAAGAGAATCATCCGTGGTGAGCGTGGATATGTGAAACGCTCCGCCGAGTCCTCGCTGTTGCGCCTGGGAATCGACACGATCGACCTGTACTACCTGCACCGTCCGGCACAGACGGCGGAGATCGAGGAGACCGTTGGAGCAATGGCCGAACTCGTGACCGAGGGCAAGGTGCGCTACCTCGGCCTGAGCGAGGTCGACGAGTCGCTGCTCCGCCGCGCTCACGCCGTTCACCCGATCAGTGCCGTGCAGAGCGAGTATTCGCTCTGGACACGCGACCCCGAGAACCTCGCTCCTGTGATGAAGGAACTCGGCATCGGCCTGGTCCCCTATTCCCCCCTCGGACGCGGATTCCTCACCGGGACAGTCGACCGCACGACCTTTGATGCGAAAGACTTTCGCAGCAAGAGCCCCCGTTTCGTCGGTGAGGCCGGGGAGGCGAACCAAGCGATCGCCGAAACGGTCACCGAAATCGCAACCAGGATCGGTGCGACGCCGGCGCAGGTCGCACTGGCCTGGGTTGGCGCCCAGGGCACTCGCCTCGGTATCTCGATTGTGCCGATCCCCGGAACGAAGCGTGTCAAATGGCTCGAGCAGAACGTCGGCGCTCTCGATCTCACGCTTGACGCCGATACGCTCCGGACGCTCGACGGCCTCATCGAGCAGGTAGTCGGAGCGCGCTACTAGAGCCGGATTCCCGGGTGGCCCGCTGTCGGGTTCACCCGGGACGGATGTCTAGGCTTGTCGCTATGGCCACAGTCATTCTCGTGCGGCACGGCCGCACCACAGCGAACACCGCCGGCGTCCTGGCGGGACGGGCCGTTGGCGTCAGGCTCGACAAGACCGGACGGGAGCAGGCGGCCCTCATGGGTGGACGCCTGGCGGTTGTGCCGCTGGTCGGAGTGGTCTCGAGCCCACTGGAGCGGTGTCGGCAAACGGCACGATTCATCCTCGACTCGCAGAACCTCGATAACCAGGGTGAGCTGCCGGTGACGGCACTGGAGAAGGGGTTCACCGAGTGCGATTATGGCGAGTGGCAAGGACGTACCCTTGCCGAGCTGGCCAAGGAGGACCTGTGGTCGGTGGTTCAGTCGCACCCCTCCGCGGTCACGTTTCCCGGCGGCGAGTCGATGGCAGCGATGCAGGCCAGATCGGTTGCCGCGATTCGACGGCACGACGCGGCATTCGAGCTGCAGCACGGATCGGGTGCCGTCTGGGTTGCGGTAAGCCACGGCGATATCATCAAGTCGATTCTGGCTGACGCCCTCGGCATGCATCTCGACCTGTTCCAGCGAATCAGTGTGGGCCCGGCATCCGTCTCGATAATTCGGTACGGGGCCGGTCGCCCCAGTGTCATCGCGACGAACACCGATTCTGGTGACCTCTCCTGGCTTCGCGCCAGCCCCCCAGCCCAGGATGCGCCGGTCGGCGGCGGCGCTGGCAACCTCTGAGGAATCGCTCACCCACCGCTCGTAGAATGTGGATATGCCAACCATCATCCACGGGTTCGACTGGCCCGATCGGGTCATCGTCGGCGCGGTCGGGGAACCCGGGTCGCGCTCTTTCTACCTGCAGGCTCGCGCCGGAAACCGGATCGTCAGCGTGGCGCTCGAGAAAGAACAGTCGGCTCTTCTCGCCGAGAAAATCGAGGAAATCCTCGACGAGCTGATGGACCAGCAGGGCAACCCGGTGAGCGTGCCGGCTGAGACGCCGATCGAGCTCGTCGACAACGACCCGCTCGAGCAGCCCGTCGCCGCCGAGTTCCGAACCGGTGCCATGAGTTTGGGCTGGGATCCCTCTACCGCCCAGGTCGTGATCGAGGCGTACCCGCTCGTGCTTGTCGACGAGGACGCGATCGACCAGGTCGACCTCGAGCCGACGGAAATGCTGCTGGTGCGGATTCCGGTCGGCACCGCTCGGGCATTCGCAAAGCGCACCCTCGAGGTGGTGGGGGCTGGGCGACCGATCTGTTCAGTCTGCGGCACGCCGATCGACCCGGATGGGCATGTGCACACACTGCCTGATGATCTCTGACGATGCCGGATGCGGACCTCGCGGAGGAGGAGCTCGAGATCACCGGGCGCATCACCACGGCATCGAACGCGACCTTTCTTGCACGCATCGGAAGTGTCTCGGTGGTGTACAAGCCGATTGCCGGCGAGCGTCCGCTCTGGGACTTTCCGGACGGCGATCTCGCGTGCCGTGAGGTCGCGGCGTACCTGGTCTCGCAAGTCTTCGGCTGGAACATCGTTCCCCGTACCTGGCTGCGCGAAGGTCCACTTGGCGCGGGGATGGTGCAGCTCTGGCAGGACGTTGATCCCGAGCAGGATGCCGTCGACCTGGTGCCCGCAGGCGCCGTGCCCGCTGAGGGTTGGCGCCACGTCTTCAACGGCATGGATAACCAGGATCGGTCGGTCACGCTCATCCACGAGGACTCCCCAGCGCTACGACGGATGGCCGTCTTTGACATCGTCGTGAACAATGCCGATCGCAAGGGCGCCCACGTGCTCGCGATGGCGGACGGACACCGTCACGGGGTTGACCACGGGCTGACCTTCCACAACGAGCACAAGCTGCGCACCGTGCTCTGGGGCTGGCTCGGAGACGAGCTCACGGCCGACGAGTTGGATGGGATCGACCGCGTGCGCGCTCAGCTCGACGGCGAGCTCGGGGCTGCCCTCGCAGAACTGCTCACTAGCCGCGAGATAACGGCCCTCGCCGACCGTTGCGACCGGTTACGGCGCAACGGGCGCTTTCCTGCCCCTCACGGTCACATGCCCGCCGTGCCGTGGCCGCTGTTCTGACGGCCTTACCCGCGTCCGAACAGGCCGTCGAAGCCACCGCTTGACGGGCCCTCAGTGCCCCCGCGGCCACGCGAGCCGAGGTAAGAACTGACGACGGCCGCGCCGAGATCATCGAGTTCGGGGGCGACGACCGTGCCCCCGACACGCTTCGCCATCGAGTCGATGAACCGGGCAAGGCCGGGATCGTCGCCGAGGCGGAAGAACGTCGTCTGGGCGCCAAGGCGCATCGAGTTTTCGAGCTCGCGCACGGCGTAGGCCACGGTGAGTGGATGCGGCGGATAGTCGAAGAAGACCTCACCACTGGCTTCGAGGTGCGAGGTCGGTTCGCCGTCGGTGACGATGAGGAGCACCGGCTGGGCGTTCGGATGCCTGCGGAAGTGACGGTTTGCCAGCAGCAGGGCGTGATGCAGGTTGGTGCCCTTGTCGTAGATCTCCTCGAGCCCGGTGAGCTGCTCGATGTCGATGACGGAAGCCGACCGACCGAAGTTGATGAGCTGCAGGTCGTCACCGCGGAAGCGGCTCGTGATGAGGGTGTGGAGCGCAAGCGCGGTGCGCTTCATCGGTACCCACCGCCCGTCAATCACCATCGAGAATGAGGTGTCCACGAGCAGAGCGACACAGGCCTGGGTGCGCGCCTCGGTCTCCTGTACCTCGACGTCGCCGATCTCGATCCGCACACCCGCGCCGGTTGCGCCGCCCTCCCCTGCCGTGCGGGTGATGGCGTTGGTGATGGTGCGGGTGACGTCCCAGGATTCCGTGTCGCCGAAGGCCCACTCGCGGGTGGCACCGGAGCGCTCCCCCGCCGCCCCCGCCTGGCGGAGGTCACGGTTACCCTGGCGACCCGACATCCGATTGGCGACATCGCGCAACAGAGCCTTACCGAGCTGCCGCATCGCCTTCGGGGTCAGGGTGAGCTGGCCGTCAGATCCGCGCTTCATCGTGCCGGAGTCACGCAGGGCTTTTTCGAGCTGCTGAAGCGTGCGGGCATTGACCGCTGCTTCGTCGCCGAGCTGGCGGGACAGCTGGTCGAGGTCAAGGTCGTCCAGGCGCGATCCGTTGTACGACTGCGCGAGCTGCTCAGACAGCGCGTCGAGCTCGGCGATGTCCTGGAATACCCCGGTGCCGTCGCCGAGACCGAGCCCCTCCTCACCATCCATCTTCTCGGAGCCGCCCCAGTTTTCACCCGGGCGGAGCGAACGGAGGCTGCCGTCGAGTTGGGCAAGCGACTGCATCAGCTCCGGTGACCCGAAGGCCTGCTGCGCGAGCGCATCGAGTTCGTCGCGCTGTTCCTGACTCATCGAGTTCCGCATCCGCTGAGCGGCAGCGGCGCGCTCGGCGAGCGAGTCGAGAAGTTCGTCGATGTTGGATGGCTTATCGGGGAAGAACTCGCCGTGCTTCTGCATGAAGTCGTCGAACTGCTCCTGGCTGTCCTCGCCCCGCCCGTGGGCGTCCAGCAGGGCGTTGAGATCGTTCATCATCTCGGTGATTGCGGCACGGTCGGCGTCGGTGGCGTTCTCCAGCGCATCCTTCATTCCGGCGAAGCGTTGGTCGAGCAGCTCGCGCCCGAGCAGGTCTTTGATCTTCTCGAAGTCGGCCCGAGCCTCGCTGCTCTTCCAGTCGTAGTCGCTGAGCTCGCTGACCGCTGCCGCCGGGGAGGCCGGCAGGTTGTCGAGCTGCATCTCGGCGAGCATCCGGTCGCCATCGTCCAGCTCGGTGTCGCGGGCAAGCTGTTTGCGCTCGGCCAGAACGGCTTTGTCGAGCAGGGCTTTGACCTCCTGCAGTGTGCCGTCGAGGTTGTGCTTCTTCGTCAGCTCGCGCCGACGCTCGGCAACCCGGCGCGCCAGGTCGTCGAGACCCGCCTGGTTCGCGCCACCTCGGCGCAGGAACTCGCGCATCGCACGCTCGGGCGAGGAGCCGGCCATGACATCCTCACCGATCGCATCGAGCGCCTCGGACAGGTCGACGGGCGCAGCAAGCGGATCGGGCCCGCCGTCATACCTGCCATAGCGAGCACGACGTGCCAGCCGGCGATTGGCTCTAGCCACAGTTATTCCTAGCCACAGTTATTCCTAGCCATAAATGACCTCACCCTCGCCGCTCTCTTTGCTGATCTTGCGCATGAGGTAGAGGCCCTCGAGAGCGAGCTCGATCGCGCCGGCTCGCTGCCCGTCGTTGGTGGCACCGAGACGGGTACAGATCTCGTCGTAGAGCTCCGATTCGCCCAGCACCGGCAGGCCGGCGAGAAAGTCGCGGGCGGTGACCTGCTCGCCGGTGGTGACCATGACCCCGCTCGCGATCGACTCCACCAGCACGGCAAAGTCGAGACCACGGAAATGGGCCCGCACTGTTTCTGCGGTGGCGGTGCGGAGAAGATGGTCGAGAATCTCGTCTTCTCGCCCCTCCTCCCCCGACTCGAACTCGATCTTGCCGCCGAGCACGTCGACGGCCGTCTCCAGGTCCACCGGCCGGGCCACGGCATCCGCCTCGCCCTGGCGGGTCGCCCGGTGGATCGCGGCTGCGGCGATAGTCTCGGCTCCCGCGATGGCGAAGCGGGCGCTCACACCGCTGCGCTGGTCGACCGCGGACGACTCGCGCAGGGCGCGCGTGAAGCGGGCGAGGATCTCGACGAGGTAGTCGGGCACATCGGCGACGAGGTCGGACTCCTGGCGGATGATGGCGATCTCATCGGCGAGTTCGGTCGGATAGTGGGTGCGAATCTCGGCGCCGAAGCGATCCTTCAGCGGGGTGATGATCCGCCCGCGGTTGGTGTAGTCCTCGGGGTTTGCACTGGCCACCACGAGCACATCGAGCGGGAGGCGCAGCACGTAGCCGCGGATCTGGATGTCGCGTTCCTCCATCACGTTGAGCATCGCGACCTGGATGCGCTCGGCGAGGTCGGGCAGCTCGTTGATAGCGACGATGCCGCGGTGGCTGCGCGGGATCAGGCCGAAGTGGATGGTCTCCGGATCCCCCAGGCTCCGACCCTCCGCGACCTTCATCGGATCGACATCGCCGATCAGGTCGGCCACACTCGTGTCCGGGGTGGCGAGCTTCTCGGCATACCGCTCGTCTCGGCCGCGCCAGGCGACCGGGAGGTCGTCTCCCAGCTCGGTGGCGCGGCGCACACTCGTTACGGTGATGGGTTCGAAGGGGTGCTCACCGAGCTCGGAGTCCTTGATCACCGGACTCCACTCATCGAGCAGCCCGACCATCGTGCGCAACAGGCGGGTCTTGCCCTGCCCGCGCTCGCCGAGAAGCACGATGTCATGGCCGGCGATGAGGGCCCGCTCGAGCTGCGGGATGACGGTGGAGGCGAAGCCGTGCAGCCCGGGCCACGGGTCGTGGCCCTCGCGGAGCGCGGAGAGAAGATTGTCGCGGATCTCTACGCGCAGCGTCTTCTGCACATGGCCGGAAGACCGGAGCTCGCCAACGGTTGTCTGGGGGGGTCGTATCACCTCAACAAAGCTACCCCGCCCCTGACCAGTGACCGCAGTGAATACGCCATGGTCCCAGCCAAGGCGAAGGGTTGGACCACGGATTGCACCCTCACCGGCGAGCTCCTCGCCGCCGAACTCGGTGGGTGACCGAGACGCTCATGGACCCCGCGGGACAGGGCGGCGGAACTCAGTGCGGAACGAAAATTGCCATTCTGGCCGCAAATTACGGGCTGGTCAACCCGCTCTCCCCGCTCGATTCCCGCCCCTACGATGACTCCATGAATAATGCCAGGTCCCGTGTTGCCGCGGTCGTGTACAACCCCATCAAGGTAGACCTCCCTGCTCTCCGCGAAGCAGTGATCTCGGAGGCTGCGGCCGCCGGTTGGGGGGAAACCCTCTGGTTTGAAACCTCCATTGATGACGTCGGCCAGGGCGCGACGGGAGAAGCCCTTGCGCAGTGCGTGGATATGGTGATCGTCGCGGGCGGCGATGGCACGGTTCGAGCGGTTGTCGAAGCGTTGCGGGGGCATGAGGCGTCCGTTGCCCTCCTGCCATCGGGCACCGGAAACCTTCTCGCGCGCAACCTCAAGTTGACACTCAACGATCTGCCGGGAAGCGTCAAGGTCGCCTTCACCGGGGTAGATCGACAGATCGACCTTGGCATGATCCGCATTGAACGGGCTGATAAGAGCCGGGATCAACATGCGTTCGTGGTGATGGCTGGACTGGGCCTCGATGCGAAAATGATCGCCAATACCGACGAGAAGCTCAAAGCCAAAGCTGGCTGGGTTGCCTACATAAAAGCCCTTGCCGCCTCACTGAGAGACCCATCGGAGCTTCACCTCCAGTTCCGGCTCGATGATGGACCTCGCAGGCGAACGACCGTGCACACCTTGATCCTCGGCAACTGCGGTTCCCTGCAGGCAAACATTCTGCTCATGCCCGAAGCGGTGCTGGACGACGGCAAATTCGACCTCATGATGACTCGACCCGATGGCGTGCTCGGTTGGATCAGGGTCTGGGTCAAAGTCGCCTGGACCAATGGTGTCGTTCGGCGCACAAAAGCCGGAAAAGCGATTGCAGGAGAACACAAGAACAATCCAGATCTTCACTATGAAACGGGCACGTCATTCACCGCGCGCCTGTCGGATCCCGAAGAAATCGAACTCGATGGCGACGGCTTCGGTGAAGCGATGGCGTTCACGGCGTGGATCGAGCCGAATGCACTTCGTGTCCGCACGCCCGAGGTCACGGCGCCTGCACAATGATGCGGTGACCGACGGTTCCGCTGCGGCTACGGCAACACGTGACCCGCCGCCGTGAAGAGCCGATACCACTCCGGGCGGGTGAGAGGCACGTCCGAACCGGCGGCCGAGTCGCGCACTCGGTCGATATTCGTGGTTCCGAGCACCACCTGCATGTTGGCCGGATGACGCGTGATCCACGCCACCGCAATGGCGGCGGCGGGCACCTCGTAGCTGATCGCGAGTTCGTCGATCACGTCGTTCAACTCCGCGTAGTTCTCCCGGTCTCCGAGGAACACTCCGTCGAAGAATCCCTTCTGAAATGGCGACCAGGCCTGGAGGGTGATCTCCTTGAGGCGGCAGTAGTCGAGGATGCCGTTGTCGCGATCGATCGACTGGTCCAGCCCGGCCATGTTGGCGGAGACTCCCGCAGCAATGAGCGGAGCGTGGGTGATGCTGAGCTGCACCTGGTTGACGACGAGCGCTTGGTCCAGCGACGCGGCGAGTAGTTCGATCTGCCCTGGGGTGTGATTCGACACCCCGAACTGGCGCACCTTCCCCGAGCTGTGCAGCGTGTCGAAAGCAGCTGCCACCTCATCGGGTTCGACCAGGGCATCCGGGCGGTGAAGCAGCAGGAGGTCGAGGTAGTCGGTCTGGAGTGCGGCGAGGGATTCATCAACGGAACGGAGGATGTGCTCTTTCGAGTAGTCCCAGAACCCCGAGCGGATGCCCACCTTCGACTGGATTGTGATGGCCGACCGCTCGGCCGCGGAGAACGTGATCGCCTCACCGAATCGTCGTTCGCATCCGTGGGTGGTGTCACCATAAACGTCCGCGTGATCGAAAAACGTGATGCCGGAGTCGATTGCGGCTCCCACCAGGGAGCGGATTTGTGAATCGGAGAGCGGTTCGATCCGCATCAGCCCGAGAATGATATTCGGAACTTCGACGGTCGAATTCAGCAGAGTCAGTGTCTTCATCGGTCAAGTCTGCGCCCTTTGGCCAGCTCCGGAGCTTCACCTCGCACCGAGATCGGGTTGGCGTTGGCGGCAGGTAACCGAGTCGTGCCGGTCTTCGTTACGTGGTCTTACGCGAGAACAAAGACCGCTGGCCGCGAAACTGTAGCGTGCAACCAGTGACCGAAACGATCGAAAATCTTTCCCGCGAAACACGGGTCTTCCCTCCCCCGGCTGACTTCGCGGCGACAGCGAACGTCGACGGGTCCGAATGGGCGCGCGCCGCCAGAGACCCGCTCGCTTTCTGGGAGCGCCAGGCCGACCGGCTGGATTGGGCAGAGCGCTGGCACACCGCCCACACCTGGTCGCCGGCCAGGCCGACCGGAGGAACGGATGCCGCGGGCGAACTGGAACTGTCGATCCCGTCGGCAGAATGGTTCGTTGGCGGCACGCTCAACGTCGCCGTCAACTGTGTCGACCGGCACGTCGTGGCCGGTCGTGGTGACCGCGTCGCGATCAATTTCGAGGGTGAACTCGGTGACCGCGAGGTGATTACCTATGCCGACCTGCAACGACGGGTCGCCCAGGCGGCCAATGCCCTCACCGCACTCGGCATTGTCGAAGGCGATCGGGTGGTCGTCTACCTTCCGGTGATTCCCGAGAGCATCGTCATCACCCTCGCGATTGCCCGACTCGGCGCCATCCACTCTCTGGTTTTCGGTGGATTTTCGGCCGAAGCTTTGCGTTTTCGCGTCGAGGACACCGGGGCGAAGCTACTCGTGACCTCTGATGGCCAGTTTCGCCGCGGAAAGGCTGTGGCGGTGAAAAGCCAGGCCGATGCCGCCGTTGCCGGTAATTCGACCCTCGAGCACGTTCTCGTTGTTCGTCGAACGGGTGAGGCCACTCCGGGGATCCCGTGGACCGAAGGCCGGGATGTCTGGTGGCACGATGCCGTCGGCTCGGCCGCGGATGTTCACGAGCCGCAGTTCTTCGACTCCGAAACGCCGCTGTTCATCATTTACACCTCGGGAACGACGGGCACCCCAAAGGGAGTGGTTCACACCTCCGGCGGCTATCTCACGCAGGCATCGTGGAGCCACTGGGCGATCTTCGATGCACAGGACAACGATGTGTACTGGTGCACGGCCGACCTCGCCTGGGTCACGGCGCACACCTACGTGCTCTACGGACCATTCTCGAACGGCGCGACATCCGTGCTCTATGAGGGCACACCCAATACTCCGCACACCGGGCGCCATTTTGAGATCATCGAGCGCTACGGCGTCACGACCTACTACACCGCGCCAACGCTTATCCGCACCTTCATGACCTGGTTTCCGGATGGCCTTCCGGCGACCTGGGACCGCTCGAGCATCCGCCTGCTCGGCACCGTGGGAGAGTCGATCAACCCGGCAGCCTGGATCTGGTTTCGCGAGAACGTCGGAAGGGGTGACGCTCCGATCGTCGACACCTGGTGGCAATCAGAGACCGGTGCGGCGATCGTCGCGCCCCTGCCCGGCGTCACGCACCTGAAGCCCGGATCCGCGACTCTCGCACTGCCGGGGCTCGCGGTTCGGATCGTCGACGAGGAGGGCGTCCAGGTGCCTTTCGGCTCTGGCGGCTACATCGTGATCGATGGAACCTGGCCGGCAATGGCGCGCACGATCTGGCGAAATCCCGAGCGCTATCGTGACTCCTATTGGAAAAAATACGCGAGCCGCGGATACTTCTTCGCCGGAGACGGCGCGAAGTACGACGACGACGGCTACATCTGGTTGCTCGGGCGAATCGATGATGTGATCAACGTCTCCGGGCACCGACTGTCGACCATTGAGATCGAATCTGCCCTTGTGTCGCATCCGATGGTTGGAGAGGCGGGCGTTGTCGGCGTTGCGGATGCGACGACCGGACAGGCGATCGCCGCGTTCGTCATCCCGTCGACAGCGATGGCGGATGACCCGGCTGCGGCTCGTGAATTCGAGGCGGCTCTTCGAGCCCACGTGACCCATGAGATCGGGGCGATCGCCAAGCCCCGGGACATTGTGATCGTTCCGGACCTGCCGAAGACGCGCTCGGGCAAAATCATGCGGCGGCTGCTGGGAGACATCGTCGATGGTCGCGAACTCGGCGACACAACGTCACTGCAGGATGATTCGGTTCCGCGTCTCATCGCCGAAATAGTGAGGGACCGGCGGTAGCACTCCGAAAGACCGGCGCAGAGTGGGATTTGGTGCCCGATCAGCCCTCTGCTGCGGGATGCGACGCGAGATGCAGGATCGCGGCCTGGGTGCGGCGCTGCAGGCCGAGCTTGGCAAGCAGCCCGGAGACGTAGTTCTTCACAGTCTTCTCGGCGAGCGAGAGTTCCGTGCCGATCTGGCGGTTGGTGAACCCGCCGGCGATCAGGGAGAGGATCTGTGTCTCCCGGGCAGTGAGCGATCCGAGGCGTGGGTCGGTGTCGGAGCGGGTGTGGATGCGCTCGATCACCTTGCGGGTGAGCTTTGGGTCGAGTAACGATCGACCGCTCGCTACCTTTCGGAGCGACTCGACCAGGCCGCTGCCGCGGACATCCTTGAGCACATAGCCGGATGCCCCGGCGATGACGGCAGCGGACAGAGCCTCCTCGTCGTCGTAGCCGGTGAGGATGAGGCACTTAACCTCCGGATTGTGCGATCGCACGTCCCGGCAGACGTCGATACCGCTCCCGTCGGGAAGGCGCACATCGAGCAGCACCACATCGGGAAGGGTCGCGGCGATGCGTGACCGGGCCTGCGCCGCGGTGCCCGCTTCGCCGATTACCTCGATGTCGTGCTCCGTACCGAGCAACTCCGCGATTCCGCGCCGCACGATCTCGTGATCGTCCACAAGGAAGACCCGGATCATGAGGCCTCCGTTCCGTCTTCGTCGCTGCTGTCGATCGGAACACTCCAGTCGAGCCGGGTTCCGTCGGCGCTGGAGTCCACGACGAACGATCCGCCACGAGCAATCGCCCTTGCCTCGATGTTGGCCAGTCCGCTGCGACGGGACGTGTCGGTGATTCCTCCCCCGTTGTCGGAGATCACCAGGTGGATCATGCCGTCCCCGACGTCGAGCGTTACTCCGGTCTGCTCCGCGTTGGCGTGCTTCGCAGCGTTCGACAGCGCCTCTCGGGTCACCGCTACGACGTCATCGGCGAGTCCACCGGTAACGACGAGGTCGACCGGACCGGTGAAAGCGACTGTCGGGCTCTTCTGCAGTCCAGAGGTGATGTCGTTGGCCAGGTCGATGATGCGGTGCCGCACAGAATCACGGGTGTCTTCGCGTGCGGAGAGGGCGAAGATCACCGTGCGAATCTGGGTGATGGCGGAGTCGAGGTGACTCACCGACTGAAGGATCCGCTCCCGCTCGACCGCTGATTCGATCGATCCGGCGACGCTCTGTAACTCGAGACCGGTGCCGAAAAGCTGTTGGATGACGTGGTCGTGCAGGTCGCGCGCGATCCGTCCACGATCCTCGAGCAGCAGCATCCGCTGTTCGGACGCCCGGGCGCGGGCGAGCTGCATGGCAAGGCTGGCCTGCCCGGCGAAGTCCGCGGCCATCTCGAGGTCGGACGGGGCGAAGCAGAGACCCCCTGCCATGCGCGCCACCAGCAACACGCCCTCGGCCCGGCCGGACGAGATGAGGGGAACAGCCATCATCGGGCCGAGCGGGCGCTCGGTCGAGAAGAGCTCGGAGTCGGGGCTTCCGCCCCCGACAAGACGGGGCTGCTTACCTTCGAGAACGCTGCCGGCAAGCGTGCCGGCCGAGGGGAAGCTTCGGCCGACAAGATCGGCCTCGCTGTCGCCGCGAGCGATCTCCACAACCAGGGTGCCTGCGGTAGACCCGGGAAGGATCATGCAGACGAGGTCGCTCTCGGCGAGGACGAGCACCCGGCTCACCAGAGTGGAGAGAGAGTCCGACTGGTCTGAGGAGAGCATCGCGGCGGTGATCTCGGCGGAGGCAGCGGACCAGGCCTGCCGTCGGCGAGTCTCGGCGAACAGCCGGGCATTATCGATGGCGAACCCGGCGGAGGCCGCAAGCGATTCGACGAGCTGCTCATCTTCACGGCTGAAGGCGCCGGAAGCCTGGTTGCTCAGGTAGAGATTGCCATAGACCACGTCGCGCACCCGGATGGGCAGCCCGAGGAAGCTCTCCATCGCCGGATGCCCGGCCGGGAATCCGCTTGACCGCGAGTCGTCGTGGAGGTGTTCGAGTCGAATGGGGCGGGGTTCGTCGATGAGAGCACCGAGCAAGCCGTGCCCCTCCGGCAGGTGGCCGATGACGAGTGCCTGCTCGGGAGGAATTCCGACATAGATGAACTGCTCGAGACTGCCACCCGGTGCGATCACCCCGAGCGCGCCATACTCGGAGCCCACCAGGTCCACCGCGGCTTGCACGATCCGCTCGAGGACGACGGGCAGCTCGAGGTGTTCCACGACGGCAAGGTTCGCCCGGAGCAGAGCGCGCAGGCGTCCCTGCGTGGCGAGCACATCCTGAGCGCGGTCCACAAGTTCGCTGAGCGCACGATCGAGTTCGGCTCGCGGCTCATCGGGGAAGGTGAGAGGTTGGTGATGCGACGCCACGTGATTCCCCTGCCGACGCTGATCAAGTGACACCGATTCGGGACCGGGTCAGCGCGTGTGCCGGCATTTTCGAGCGTAGCGCGTCGGGGTGCGAGCCTGAGCAAATGGTCGCGGGACTTTAGGCCCGATCGCGTCGCGAGCGCGCCTCCATGCTGGGGAGCAGAGAGAAGCGGGGGCAGTGTTATGGACAGAATGATCCTTGTCGGCGTGGACGGTACTTCGGCGTGCCACGCGGCGATCCGCTGGGCGATACTTCGGGCAGCGACGCTGGGGTCCTGCGTCGTGCTCGTGCACGTCGTCGATGACGAGTGGGGCATGATCGGCGAACAGTCGATCTCTGAACTCCATCCCTCCGCCTACGCCCTCGTCGAGAAGGAGACGGTCTACGCCCGTTCGATCGACTCCGCGGTCACGGTGAGTACCCGCATACTCCTCGGTGATCCGATGGTTGAACTGGGCGTCGCGTCCCGAGAAGTCGATCTCGTCGTGATCGGAACTCATAAGACGGGTTTCCTGCACGGACGCGCCTTCGGCTCACGCAGCCTCCAGCTCGCCGCGACGGCCTGGTGCCCGGTCGCCGTGATCCCCGAAGGGTCGACAACCGAGCGTCATGGCATCGTCGCCGGTATCGACGACTCGGCTGCCGGTCGCGCCGCCGTGCGGTTCGCCGCGACCGAAGCACATCGGGTGCACGAGGAGCTGGTGCTGCTGCGCGCCTGGACCTCCAGCGTGCACGGTTCCGAAGCGGAAGACGGAGCCGCCGAGCAGCGTGCCCGGGATGCATTGGAGACGCTCGGATCCGAATCCGTGGCCCTCGCCCACAGCGCAGGAGGCGGGGTGCTGGTGCGCACGCGTACTCTGCGTCGACCCGCGGCGGAAGCTCTCGTCGACGCAGGGATGTCGGCCGAGCTACTCGTGATCGGCAGCTCTCGGAGACACGGCGCCCAGATGGCGGCCCTTGGACCGGTGAGCCACGACGTGCTGCTCAACATCGCCGGACCGACCCTCGTCGTGCACGGCGACACCGAGGGCCACCCAGAAGCCGAACTGGCCGGGCGAACGAAATGACAGCCCTGCCACATCCGATCCGGAGATACCAGTGAACGACATCCTCAGTCCCCTCATCCTGTCGCAGTGGCAGTTCGGGCTCACCACGATCTACCACTTCCTGTTCATTCCGATCACGATCGGCATGGCCACCACCACGGCGGTATTCCAGACGGCATGGTACCGAACGGCGAAGGTCAGGTACCTGCATCTCACCCAGTTCTTCGGCAAGATCTTTCTCATCAACTTCGCGATGGGGGTGGTGACCGGCATTGTGCAGGAGTTTCAGTTCGGCATGAACTGGTCGACCTACTCTCGATTCGTCGGGGACGTCTTCGGCGCTCCGCTTGCGATGGAGGGATTACTCGCCTTCTTCCTCGAGGCCACCTTCATCGGGTTGTGGATCTTCGGCTGGGACAAACTGCCAAAGGGCATCCATCTCGCCACCATCTGGATCACGGCGGCTGGCACTATTCTCTCGGCGTACTTTATCCTCGCGGCGAACGCGTTCATGCAGCATCCGGTGGGCTTCCGCATCAACGAAGCCCGCGGCCGGGCGGAACTCACCGACATCTGGGCTGTGCTCACCAACAAGGTCTCGCTCGCGTCGTTCCCGCACACCATCGTTGCTTCGTTCATGGTCTCTTCCGCGCTCGTGATCTGCATCGCCGCCTGGCATCTCGCCCGCAGGCAGAATCTGGACACCATGCGACCGGCGATGATCTTCGCCCTCTGGACGATGATCGGTGCCGGCATCCTCACGGTGCTCACCGGCGACCAGCTTGGTCTCGTGATGGTGCAGACGCAGCCAATGAAAATGGCCGCGGCCGAAGCCGCCTACAACACGGTGACTGGGGCGGATGCCTCGTTCTCGATCTTCACTCTTGGTACGCCCGACGGGGTGAACGAGCTGTTCTCGATCCGCATCCCGTACCTGCTGTCATTCCTTTCGACGCACACGCTGACCGGAACCGTCGAGGGGATCAACGACCTGCAGGCCCAGTACCGCACGCTCTACGGACCCGGCAACTACGCGCCCGTGGTCTGGATCACCTATTGGGCGTTCCGCTGGATGATCGGGCTTGGCATGCTCTCCGTGCTGCTCTCAGCCGCTGGCCTGTGGCTGATGCGCAAGGGGCGCCTCCCGAAGAACCCGTGGGTCTGGCGAGTGGCGGTCTGGGCGTTCCCACTGCCTCTCGCGGCAATGATCGTCGGCTGGATCTTCACCGAGATGGGCCGCCAGCCCTGGATCGTCTTCAGCCTGCTCAAGACCAAGGACGGCGCCTCGCCCAACCTCACCGGTCTCGACGTGCTGATCTCGATAGTTGCGTTCACGCTGGTCTACGGCATCCTCGCGGTGGTCGAATTCCGACTCCTGAAGCGAGCCGCCCAGAAGGGACCAGAGGGCGCGCCGGTCACCGACGACTCCGAAGTCCCGACCGCCCGAGTGACTGTGTACTAAGAGCGTGAGGAATAAGTGATGGATCTCAATATTCTGTGGTTTTGGATTGTCGGCTTCTTTTTCATCGGATACTTTGTGCTCGACGGCTTCGACTTCGGCGTCGGGATGGCGCTGCCTTTTCTCGGTCGGGACGAGATCGATCGCCGCGTCATGATCAACACCATCGGACCGGTCTGGGATCTCAACGAGACCTGGCTGATTGTGGCAGGGGCTTCGCTGTTCGCCGCCTTTCCGGAGTGGTACGCCACGCTGTTCAGCGGTTTCTACCTCGCACTTCTCCTTATCCTGCTCGCACTGATCGCTCGTGGTGTCTCCTTCGAATATCGCCACCACCGGCCGGAATCGCGCTGGAAGAAATGGTTCGACGGCATGATCGTGGTGGGGTCGGCAGTGCCGGCACTGCTGTGGGGAGTGGCGTTCGCCAATATTGTGCAGGGTGTTCCGCTCAATGCCGGCCACAACTACACCGGAACGCTGTTCGACCTGCTCAACCCCTACGCACTGCTCGGCGGGCTCACGACGCTCATGCTGTTCTTTACCCACGGCGTGGTGTTCATCTCGTTGAAGACGGACGGTGACCTGCGACTGCGGGCTCAGAGACTCGCCGTGCGGTCGGGTGCGATTACGATCCTCGTCGCTGCGGTCTTCCTCCTGTGGACCAACCTCGCGCACGGTCAGGTCGCTTCCTGGCTGCTCGCCACGTTGGCAGCGGTGCTACTGATCGGTTCGTTCTTCGCCAATCTCCGCGGACGGGAGCGCTACGCATTCGGTCTCATGGCCGGCACGATCGCCATCGCGGTCGCGAGTCTCTTCGCGGCACTCTTCCCCGACGTGATGCCGGCGAGCAATGACGTGGCCAACAGCCTCACGATCGCGAACGCGTCGAGCACTCCGTACACCCTCACGGTGATGAGTTGGGTCGCCCTGGCGGTGCTGCCCTTCGTGCTCGCCTACCAGGCCTACACGTACTGGGTGTTCCGCAAGCGCATCACCCGTTCATCGATCCCAGAGGACACGCAGCCGCTTGCCGACTCCCCGTCCGCATCGGCACCATTGCTCGGTCGCTGAGTCGATGCGTCCGCTTGATCCCCGGCTGCTGCGTTATGCGGCCGCGGCGCGCACCTTCTTCGGCGTTGGCGTCGTACTGGGGATCGTGAAGACGATCGCGACTGTTGCGTTCTGCTTGGTGCTCTCACAGGCGATCGTGGGAGCGATCGTTGGGAGGTCATTCACCGAATTACTCCCCGACATCATGACCCTGGCCGGGGTGGGAATCCTGCGGGCGGCCACGATCTGGGTGATGGATGTCGCGTCGGCCCGCGGCGCTGCGGTGGCGAAAAGCCAGTTGCGCCGGCGCCTCGTCACCGGGCTTGCCCGCCTCGGCCCCGGGTGGCTCAACGGACGCAACCGAGTTGATATCGTGACGACCGCCGGGGCCGGGCTTGATGCCCTCGACGGCTACTTCTCGCTCTTCCTCCCCCAGCTCATCCTCACCGCGATCGCCACTCCGCTCGTGATCGTCGTAATCTTCCTCCAGGACGTGACCAGCGGCATCCTCGTGGTCCTCGCGTTGCCGCTGATCCCGATCTTCATGATCTTGATCGGGCTGGCGACCCGGGCGGTACAGAGGCGACAGTGGCTGGTGCTCGCGCAGTTATCAAGCCGGTTTCTCGATGTGGTTGGCGGACTCGCCACTCTGAAGATTTTCGGCCGACAGCATCGCCAGGCAGCGCGCATCGAGTCGCTCACCGAGTCGTACCGCATCGAGACGATGAAAGTGCTTCGCATTTCGTTTCTCAGCGGCTTTGCCCTCGAGCTGATCGGGAGCCTCTCGGTGGCTCTGGTGGCGGTTTCCGTTGGGTTGCGGCTGATAGACGGAAGCCTCGGCCTTGCGGTTGGACTTTTCGTGCTGCTGCTCGCACCGGAGGCATTCCTGCCGCTTCGCCAGGTGGGAGCGAACTTTCACGCGGCCGCGGATGGCATCGCCGCCGCGGAAGATATTTTCGAAATCCTCGATGCTGCCCAGGCGGTGACGCGAGAGGCCGAGGCACTGGGCGGACGGGCGACGTCGCTCATTCGAAGTGAGCTGCGCTTCACCGAGGTGAGCGTGCGCCACGAGGGCAGGGTTGCAGTCGACCGCTTCTCCGCGGTGATTCGTCCCGGTCGGTTGACTGTTTTGGCCGGTCCGAGTGGATCGGGAAAATCCTCGCTTGTGGCCGCACTCCTCGGCTTCGTGCCCTTCGACGGGACGATCGAAATCGGTGGTGCCGCTGCGGTCGACGATCGTCGGTCCCGGACGGCGTGGGCGGGACAGGGAGCGCCGCTGCTCGAGGGCACCATCGGCAGCAATGTGGCGCTCGGTGCGATGCAGCCGGATGACACGCTCGTACGCCGAGCGCTCGCCCTGGCCGCTCTCGGCTCTCTCGACCCGGAATTACCGGTGAGTGTGACAGGCAGCGGACTGTCCGGTGGGCAGGCCGCGCGGGTGGTTGCCGCCCGAGGGATCTACCGCGGCATCGACCGATTCTGTCCCGTTCTGGTCTTCGACGAACCCAGCGCCGCTCTCGATTCCCGGGCTGAAACACAATTACTCCGCGGACTCCGCCGACTCGCCGACGAAGGCCACACCGTGCTCGTCGTGAGCCATCGCCCGGCGGTCATCGCCGCTGCGGACGAAAACATCGAACTGGGGGTCGCGCTCCGTGTCTGACATCACTTCTGACATCACTTCTAACATCCGAATGAACGCAGATTCACCCACTGTGGCCGTTCTCCGCCTCGCCCAGCCGCCCCTGGGCAGCTTCATGCCCGGGGTGTTCTTCGGAGTGATTTCCGCGTTCAGTTCGGTGGGCCTTCTCGCGACATCGGCCTGGCTGATTACCCGCGCGGCGGAGCATCCGCCCATCCTCTTCCTCGGCGCGGCGATCGTGGGCGTTCGTGCGTTTGCGCTGCTTCGCGCCTCCGCTCGCTATGTCGAGCGACTCAGCAGCCACGATGCGGCGTTCCGCCAGCTCTCGGCGCTGCGGGTCGGGATCTATCGGCGGCTGGTGCCGCTCGCACCTGACGGATTGCGCGGCAGTGCGCGTGGAGCCGGGCGTGGCGACTTGCTCGCCCGACTGGTGAACGATGTCGATGAACTGCAGAACATGCCGCTGCGAGTCGTGCAGCCGCTGCTGGTGACCGTTGTCACCGCCGTGCTCAGCGTGGTGGGCGTCAGCATCGTCCTGCCGTCCGCCGGTGTCGCACTCGCAGTGGCGCTCCTGTTGGCGTTCGGCGCTGCAACCCTCGTGCAGTCGGCGATCGCCGGACGGGCAGAACGATCAATCGCTCCGCTTCGAGGTGCTCTCGCGGACCAGCTGCTCGACTACGTATCGAACATCGATGTGCTCGTCGCCTTCGACGCCCTTCCGGGGCGGATCGCCCGGGTGGAGGCCGCAGACCACCGCCTTCGCGTTGCCACTCTCGCCCGTGCCGGTGGTGCCGGAGCAACCTCCGCCATCCTGGCCGCTCTCGCCACCCTCGCGTCTGCCGCCGCGCTGCTTGTCGGTGTCCCGGCGCTCGGGCACGGACTGGAAGGACCCGCCCTCACGGTGATTGCTCTCATCCCCCTGGCGGTCTTCGAGGTCGTCGCGAGCGCACCGCTCGCTCTCGGAGCGTTCAGGCAGGTGCACGCGAGCGCTCGGCGGGTGGCGGATGCGACTCCCACGAACATCTCAAGAGCGATACCGACCGAGCCCGCTGCGCGTCGCTCCGGCCCCGCGCCACAGACCGGGCCTCGTGCCGAGTCGGTGCCGATGCTTCAGCTGACTGACGTCGGTGCGTGCTGGCCCGGTGAATCCGGTACCGCTTTCAGCGGCCTCAACCTCAGCCTGCGCCGCGGTGACCGTGTCGTCGTCGAGGGTGCCTCGGGCTCCGGCAAGACGACCCTCGCGCACGTTCTGGTGCGCTTCCTTGACTACACCGGCAGCTACCGCATCGGTGGTGTCGAGTCGAGACAGCTGTCGGGCGACTCTGTGCGCGACATCGTGGGCCTCTGCGAGCAGTCGCCGTACCTGTTCGACGAAGACATCCGCCAGAATCTCCTGTTTGCACACGATTCCGCGACCGATGAGCAGCTCGTGGCGGTGCTCGCCAGGGTCGGACTCGCCGACTGGATGCGGGAGCGCGGCGGTCTGTCTGCCCGCGTGGGCGACGGCGGTGTGCTCGTCTCCGGCGGGCAGGCTCAGCGCCTCGCCCTGGCAAGGGCCTTGCTCGCGAACTTCCCGGTGATCGTCTTCGACGAGCCGACAGCCAACGTGGATCCCGAGCTCGCTACCCAGCTGATGCGCGACATCCTCACGGTCGCCGGGGGCGACACGGGCGACGACCAGCGCACTGTGATCGTGATCTCCCACACGCCCGTACCCGCGGATCTCGTCTCTCACCGGGTTCGGCTCGAAACTCCTGACCGGACCTTCCCCGAAGGCCCGGCCAGCCACGCACACACCGGAGACGATCGCTGAGAAACATAGATGTCAGTGACGCGCGCGTCGTGCCGACCGAAACCAATCGGCGCGGGTTTTTGCGCGTGCGAGACTGTCGAGGTTGAGCGCCCAAGCGATCGGGATCTATTCCGGTTTTGTCAATGAACGACAAGCACCGGGCAGTGGGCCTTTTCCGCGCAGGCAGAACTCACCGATCCGAGCAGCAGTCCCACCACTCCCCCGTGGCCGCGGCTGCCGACGACGAGCATCTCAGCGCCGTCGCTCGCGTCGATGAGGCGCTGGGCTGCATTCCCTTCGATGGAGCTGCTACTCACCCATCCCGGGAGTTTGGCCCCGAACTGGCGACCTATGGCGTCGTTCATGATCTCTGTCGCGTCCTTTTCGGGCGACCATTCAGAAATGCTGATATCGGCGTAAGCGGCAAAGTACTTCCAGGTGGTCACGATCTGCACTGTGGTGTTGAGGGAACTCGCAAGGCTCACGGCCTGAGCAAGGGCGCGGAGGGATGGCTCGGATCCGTCCACTCCGACGACTATTCGTCCCTTCCGTATCGGCTCGGTGAGGGTCGGACGTTCCGCGGAGGCGGTCGTGATCGCACCCGCGGCAGCGTGGGTGAGATCGTCCGCTTCGTAGCGAGCCCCGTCGGGGTGGGCGACGAAGTGAGAAGGCTGGGTAGCTGAGGTTCCGGTCATCCGTTGCATGACACCAGTCCACGCCCTGGCGAGCTCGCGAACCTAGGGACCTAAGACCCGATTTGGGACTTCTCCGCGGAATTGCTCGCGCCGGAAATAGAACGGGACCGGCGCTCTCCGAGGGGGCGCTCGTCGAGCGGTAACACCTCGGGAGCGCCAAAGATACCGCTGAAAGAGGCCGCCGATAGTGCCCCGGCAGCAAGGATGGCCGCGAGCACCACGATCTGGAACTGAGCCGCTTGGATCGGCGATGCTCCCGCGAACACTGCACCGACGAAGGCTCCGGGCAGGGTGACGATACCGGTGGTGCGGGTCTGGTCGGTGGAAGGAATGAGAGCCGTGGACGCCGCCGAACGCACTGCTCGCAGTGCGGACCGGCGCGGTGTGGCGCCGAGAGAAAGCCACGCTTCCATCTCGTCACGCTGCGAGAGATAGAGGGAGCCGAGCGAGCGACCGGTCAGGGTACACACCGTCATCGTGTTACCAATCACGATGCCACCAAGAGCGAGCAGGTAACGCGGACTGAAATCCACCGCCCCGGTGGCGAACACGACAACGAGGGGAATTGCGGATGCCCCGATCACCGTGCCGGCGAGGGCGGGAAGGTAGCGCGGCGCCACCCGCAGTCGTCGGAAGATAACCCAGGTGGCCGCCGCAACCATCACGGTGAGAAAGATGGCGACCCACCAGCGATTACTGATCACCCCGTTGAGGATCAGGCTGAGAATGCCCAATTGCACGACCGCGCGCAGGAGCGCCCACGGTTGTAGCCACGGATGCTCGAGTCGGAGGGCGAGCACGACACCGAGGGTAAGTGCGGCGAGAAGTGCGACGGCGATCATCGTGACAAGAGGGGTCACCGCGGCTCCGATCCGATGCGCGTTGTCTGGCGGGGAGAGTGCTTCTTGATTAAATCACAGGCTCAACCTGCCGTTTCCGTGACTGGCGTGCGTTACCGGTTCGTGCGACTTCGACTTTACAGACCGGCAAATCCCCAGCAATAGGCGAGCCTGTCCTTCGTGGAAATCCCGACGCAAAGGGAGTTCTATAGGACCATGACCTACGAGACCGCCCCGAACCAGCAGGCCAATGAACCGCACATGGGCGGTGTCGCCCAGAGGCTCAACTGGCTACGCGCCGGGGTGCTTGGCGCCAACGACGGCATCGTCTCGGTGGCCGCAATCGGCGTCGGTGTTGCGGGCGCCACCACTGCGACCGCCCCCATCCTCACAGCGGGTCTTGCTGCCCTCGTCGGAGGCATGATCTCGATGGCACTCGGAGAGTATGTGTCGGTCAGTGGCCAGCGGGACAGTGAGCACGCTCTCATCGAGAAAGAACGTCGCGAACTCGAGGAGACGCCGGATGAGGAACTCGCCGAACTCGCCGGCCTCTACCAGGCGAAGGGCCTCAGCCGGGAGACGGCGCTCACCGTGGCGACCGAACTCACCGCCCACGACGCGCTCGCCGCCCATCTCTCCGTCGAGCTGAACATCGATCAGAACGACGTAGTGAGTCCTTGGCATGCAACGTTCGCCTCTGCGGCCGCCTTTCTCCTCGGCGGAATCGTGCCTCTGCTCGCGATCCTGTTACCCCCCGAGCAACTTCGAGTGCCGGTGACCTTCGCCGTCGTGCTTCTTGCGCTCGCCGCGACCGGACTGATCAGCGCCCATCTCGGCGGTGCCGGCCGAGTGCGCGCAGCCTCTCGAGTCGTGATCGGGGGCGCGCTCGCGCTCATCGCGACCTTCACGATCGGTGCACTTCTCGGCACGACCGGCATTGTCTAGCGTCGCGAGATCCGGCCTCACGCGCATCCTCGTCGTCGAGGACGATGAGGCGATGGGATCGCTCATCGCGCGGGGCCTCACTGGCGAGGGTTATGACATCACCCTGGTGACCAACGGCATGGATGCCCTCATCGCCGTGGCCAATTCCGACTTCGCCGCAGCGGCCATCGATGTGATGATGCCAGAGATGACCGGCTTCGAGGTCTGCCGCCACCTACGGCAGCACGGCAGCACGCTGCCGATTCTGCTTATCACCGCGCGCGATGCCATCGAGGATCGGGTCTTCGGTCTTGATTCTGGCGCGGACGACTATCTCACCAAACCGTTCGCCTTCGCCGAGTTCAGCGCCCGCATCCGCGCACTGGTTCGCCGCGAGGCCTCCACTCCCAAGCCCGTATTGCGCCTCGGGCCGCTCACGCTCGACACCGCGAACGTTCGTGCATCCGTCCACGACAAGCAGCTTCCCCTCAGTACCAAGGAATTCTCGCTGCTGCGATATCTCGTATCGCGGTCGGGCGAGACCGTCTCCCGCAGCGACATACTGCAAGAGGTGTGGGGCACCACCCGTCACATCGATCCGACGATCGTGGACCAGTACGTGCGCTACGTGCGCCGTAAGCTCGATCCGGTGGATGCGGGTGTGAAAATCGTGACAGTGCGCGGCTCGGGCTATTGCCTCGTCGTCGACGGGGCCTAAGCAATGCTCGGGCGACTCACCATCCGTGCTCGGATCACGATCGGCAGTGTTCTCGTCGCTGCGGTGATCTTCGCCATCGCGATGATGGCGGCACACGCCCAGGTCGTCTCGATTCTCTTAGCCGCGGACGCCACTCTCGCCCGGGCCGACCTGGACTCCTACGCGTTAGAGGTCGTCGCGAATCCTTCGGGACTCGTGGATGACTCCGGCAAGGGCCTGCTCGTCTCAATTCGCGACCCCAGCGGCCAGGTGAAGCTCGACACTCTGCCCCGCCACATCCACCGAGTTGTCGAGCATCGTGCCGGCCGCAACGAAACTTTCAGCTCCGGTGAGGACGGGACCGCGTTCGTCGTGGTCGGCAGGCTTGTCAAGACCACCACCGGCGAGTGGTCGCTGTGGGCCGCCCGCAGCACCGCATCGAGCCTGTTGGCGATGCGGAGTCTCGACATCGCGTTCGTCCTCGGAGGAATCGTGTTGCTCGTCGCCTTCGGATTCGCCTCCTGGTTGCTCGCCTCGGCCGCGCTCGGGCCGGTACGACGCATGCGGCAAAGGGCCGAGTCCCTGGGAATGGATTCGACCTCGGTACTCCCGGTCGCCCGGGCGCAGGACGAACTCTCCGAACTCGCCACGACGCTCAACGATTTCCTTGGTCGGGTTCGCGCCTCGAGCGCACGGGAGAAGCAGGTGGTGTCGGATGCCGCCCACGAGCTTCGCACGCCGCTCTCCGCGCTCAAGACCCAGCTCGAGCTCGCCCACGACGACTTCGACGATGCTGCAGCACTCGCCGCCCAAGTGATCGCGGCAGAGCGGTCGGTAGCGAGGCTCTCGTCGCTCGCGACCAATCTTCTCGAACTCTCACGTCTCGACGCGCAAGCAGTGCGGGTCCGGCCGTGCTCCGCCGAGGACCTGGTCTCCGAGCTCATGGGCTGCATCGACCGGGCTCGCCTGATCGGGCTCGCGAACGATGCGGAGGTCGGCTTCACCGTCTCGCTCGTCTCCCCGGTCGATGACCGAGCGCGCTTTGCGATCAGCGCGGAGAATTTCGCGCGGCTCGCCGATAACCTGCTCGCCAACAGCGTGGCGGTGATTTCGCCGGGTGGTTCGGTGGATGCCGACCTCACGGAAGAGCCCGGAAAGATCGTGCTTCGGGTCACCGATTCGGGCCCGGGAATGGATGAGACGTTCCTGCCGCACGCCTTCGACCGCTTCTCCCGTGCCGACGATTCGCGAACGGCGAGCACCGGGGGAAGCGGTCTCGGCCTCGCTCTCGTGCGAGCGATCGCGACCGCCGCGAATGGCACCGTGCATCTGCAGAACACGGGCGGCGGGCTACTTGCGACGGTGTCGATTCCAAAGATGTGAGAACTCACGCGGGAGGGGTGTCTCCTTCACGGCAAGACCATAGAAAGTTCCCAGAGGCTATAGTCATGTCAGCGAACACCACCTCCCGACCTCCGGTCATTCCGGGGCGGTCGCGAGCGGCTGCTCCGGATCGGCGTAAGCAGTACCGCCGCCGCGCCCGCATCGCAGACATCCTGGTCACCTCCGTGTGGGCCTCAGGGGCGGCCGCCGCCGCGCTCTTTCTCGCCACCGGCGGTGCCTCAAAATTCAGCACCATTGCGGATGCGGTCACGAGCACGGGGATCATCGCCGGCCTCATCGGGACGGACTTCATCCTGGTGATGATCGTGCTCGCCGCCCGGATCCCGATCATCGACCGCACGGTCGGGCACGACCGAGCCATCGCCGTGCACCGTTCGCTTGGCAAGCCCGCCCTCTACCTGCTTCTCGGTCATGCCCTTCTTCTCCTCACCGGATATGGCCTGAGCTCCGGCATCAACCCCATCGCCGAGATTGGCCCACTCCTTGCCATTCCCGATATGCCGTTGGCCTTCATCGGGCTCGGCCTGCTGGTTGTCGTGGTCATCACCTCCCTGGTGGCGGTGCGTCGCCGATTCAGCTACGAGGGATGGCACCTCGTGCACCTGCTCAGCTATGCGGCGGTTCTCGTGGCCGTTCCCCACCAGCTGAGCGTGGGAGGCATCCTCTCGAACGGGAGCGTCGAGCGGGTCTACTGGATCGCCCTCTACGTGCTTGCATTCGGGTCGATTGCCACCTACCGGTTCGTGGAGCCGGTTGTCTCGACCATCCGCCATCGCTTGCGGGTCGACCGGGTTGAGAGCGTTGCGCCCGGCGTGGTGTCGATCCATTTCTCCGGTCGTAACCTTCGCTCGCTCGAATCCGCTGGCGGCCAGTTTTTCGTTTGGCGGTTCTGGACCGGGCGCACCTGGTGGCACTCGCACCCCATCTCGCTGTCTTCCGTGCCGACCGGGACTACCGCCCGAATCACAGTGCGTGACCTCGGTACCGGCAGCAGTGCGATCAGTGCGGTTCGCCCGGGCACCCGGGTATCGTTCGAGGGTCCGTACGGCATGTTTACGGATGCAGGCCGCACCGCCCCCAAACTCGCCATCGTCGTGGCGGGCATTGGGATCACTCCGGTGCGCGCGTTTCTCGAAGACTCCCGGGTGCAACCCGGGGAGACCACGATTCTGCTTCGAGCCTCGACCGGAGAGGAAACCTACCTCTGGGACGAGATCGCAGATCTCGCCCGCAAAAAGGGAGCCCGCGTGTACACGATGGTTGGCAAGCGGGCACTCACCGGACCGGGCTGGATGCCGCAGGCCGATTCTTCCCGCGGCGTCACACTGCGGAGCGTTTTCCCCGATTTGAAGGACTCTGACCTCTACATCTGCGGCCCGACCGCCTGGCTCGACCTCGTGGAGATCGACGCGCGCCGAGCCGGAATCCCCGAGCATCAGCTCCACACAGAAAGGTTTGACTGGTGAGAACGCGCGCAACACTCAGCGGTATCTTCGCCTCCGTCGCCATCCTCGTCGTTGGCTGGCAGGTCGGCTCCGCCGCCATCACGGCGGTGCACTCGTCGTCGGGTGCAGCCGGAAACAACAGCGCGAGCACTGCACGCGCTACCAGCCCCGCGCCAACACCCTCGGTACCTGCAGCGCCTGCGGCACCTGCCGCGCCAACCGCACCTGCAGCGCCCGCGGCACCCGGAAAGCCCGGTGGAACCTTCACTGGCAGCAGCGAGAGCACCCCGTACGGAAGCGTGCAGGTGCAGGTCGTGGTGGCGAACGGCAAAATCACCGATGTGAAGGCCCTTCATCTCACCGATGATGGCGGCAGATCGGTGCAGATCAGTAACAGCGCCGTTCCCATTCTCCGGTCGGAGGTGCTCAGCTCCCAGTCCGCCCGGGTGTCGACCATCGGTGGCGCGACCTACACGAGTGACGCCTACCTCTCCTCTCTGCAGTCCGCACTGGACCAGGCGGGTATCTGACACCGTGGCGCCCCATGTTTTCGAGGCCATGGGCACCGTCGTGTCCCTCACCCTGCCGGAGGGGAAGGGCGCAGCGGATGCGGTCGAGGCGGTCATCGAGTGCTTCGCTGACTTCGAGGAGCGGTTCAGCCTCTACCGCCCGGACTCGGAGCTTTCACTGGTCGCGCGGGGAGAGCTCGCGCTCACCGCCTCGAGCGAGGAGCTGAGATCGTCCTACGCGGCATCCCTGCGCTGGCGCGACGAGACCGGCGGAGCATTCACGCCACATCGTCCCGATGGCACGGTCGATCTCAATGGCACCGTGAAGGCGCTCGCGATGCAGGCCGCATCAGACGAGTTGTTCCACGCCGGATTCTTAGACTGGTGCCTCAATGTCGGAGGGGACGTGCTCTCCGCCGGCTACCAGCCAGACGGGGAGGCCTGGCGCGTCGGTGTGGTGGACCCTGCCGACCGTTCCGCACTCCTCTTCGCGATCTCTCTGACCGGCTCACGGCACGCGGTTGCCACCTCGGGAAGTGCCGAGCGCGGAGATCACATCTGGTCCGCCAGCGCGCTCGATCGCACCTATGTGCAGGCGACCGTCGTTGCCGACGACATCGAGACGGCGGATGTGCTCGCCACGGCAATCATCGCGGGCGGGCCAAGTACTCTCGCGACTATCGTCGGGCGCTGGTCTGTCGACGTGCTCACCGTGGCACGGGACGGCGCGATGACAGCGACCCCGGGGCTTTCCGCCGCACTGGCCGCGGGCTGAGGGAAGATTTTCGCTTGTCCCACTTGCCAAGGAAGGGCGTCCGCGGGTACCTGAACACCTCGACTCGTATTTCGCACTGGCCGCGCGAGTGGCCGTCGTCGGGATAGTCCCCGAGATCTGCCCTCGTTCTCCAAAAAACCCGAGCATCGGCGGTCGCGGTGCCCGGTCGGGCTCGGTCCGCTCGTTCGCACGTTTCACAGTTTCAATACCCTCACTAAGGATGATGCGCTGGGGGTGGATGCGATGGGAGCATCAGGTATGACTCGGTCGTATTGTTGAGGTGTCGGTCGGTGATGGGAGCAATCCAGCGCCGGTCGAATATCTCGAAGGGGATGCCATCGAGGGTGTGAAGTAATAGACCGTGATGATCGAGACATTCGAACGAGTCGATCCTGCGGTCCCTATTCGACTGGATGAAGGGGTTTTATGTACGAGAAATTTGGCTCAGCCCACTCTCTCGACGGGTTTCCTGCTGCAGCTCTCATCTTCATGCGTGCGCTGGACAGCAACCGTCACCGAATCGCGAAGGAAGCCGGTGTCACCGGGAGCGAACTGCGTGCGCTGTCGCGGGTGGCGGAAGCCGGGAGTATCACGCCAAAGGAGCTGGCTGACTCCATGGAAATGACGACCGGCGCTGTCACCGCGATCTCAACTCGCCTCGTCGACGCCACGCTGATGCGTCGCGTTGACCATCCGAACGACCGACGCAGCCTTCTTCTCGAACTCACGCCGTCGGGCGATGAGGTCATGAAGCAGATCTACCGCGAATTCGATGCGGCCTTGGCGGTGGTGACGAAAGACATAGCGGAGGCAGACCTTCGGGGCTGTTCCACCCTGCTGCGGTCGGCGGCTGAGGAGCTCGTACCTCTGGACACTTCGGTTTTCTAGGAGGGTCTTTGGTCCCGGGGAGTGCGGTTCGAATTCGGCATCCTGAGTAAGCACACCCGCTGTTCGAGCAGGTGCTCGCCGACGGAGAGGACCCCGGCAATGCCCGAGAGAATCGTTCTCGCCATCGACGGTGGAGTCGCCAGTGCCGCAGCACTCGACTGGACCATCTCCCGCGCTGCGAATACCGACCTGAATGTTCGCCTCATGACGATCGACGAATCTGCCGTGCCCGTGACCGAGTCGTCACTACGACTCGAGGCGGTGAGAACGCTCGGTCATGCCGCTGGCCGGTTCGCCGAACTTGCTCCCCGGTCGAAGATCGAGATGGTGCTTCTTCGAGGAAAGGCCGTCGACGTGTTGGCCCGGGAATCTGTCGCGGCGGATCTCGTTGTTATCGGGTCGCACGGGAGCAGCGTGCTCTCCGGCGTATTCAGCGCAACCGTGCCTCTGCAGCTCGCGCCCGCCGGGGCGCGGCACTCCCCGACTGATATAAACGCTTACGAAAGGTCATCATGGATACCCTGTTCGCCGTCTTACACGTGGTCACGGCCGTTTTTATCGTTGGTCCGATGGCCATTCTGCCGATGACCGCAATGCGGGCTGCGCGGGCTCGCAATGGCGCCCAGGTGCTCGCGCTAGCCAAGGCGACATCCACTTTCTCGCTGCTCTCACTCGTTGTCCTTCTGCTCGGCTTCGCCGTGCTCGGCATGAGCGACCCGAAAGAACATTGGTCCCTCGTATCCGGGTGGATTGTCTGGTCGATAATCCTGTACGTGGTCGCCCTCGCGGTCAACCTGTTCGTGACGGTGCCAGCCATGAAACGATCGGCCGCCAGCGTCACTGCATCGACCGGTGTGGACGGCACGGGCTCCGCATCGTCGACCGCCGGCTACGGTGCCATCGCTGCAGGGTCCGGCACGGCCAGCCTTCTTCTCGTGGCGGTCGTGGTGCTCATGGTCTGGAAGCCGTGAGACGCGCCGCTCGTGAGCTCCGGTCGTAGTAGATCCCGGTCGTAGTAGGCCCCGGTCGCGGCAGTTCAGGCGGCGCGCAGACCCCGGCGCAGGATGTGGCGCACTGCAGACCGCCAGTTGTCAAAACGCTCCACTGCGGCGCCGTCATCGCTGATGATCGTGAATCCGCCGTTGTCGGAGACGAACTCGCCAACGAGCGATCCGGTGGACTCGAGCAGGCTCCACCCCGCGTCATCCCGCGCAGCGATCATATGCGGTGCGTTGCTGGTCCAGAACGTAACCGAAGACTCACCCATTACCGGTAATCCGGTGATCTCGCTCAATTGCGCTTGGTGTGAATAGTGCATTGGAGTGCCTCCGCCGACGCGAGAATCAAGACGCCCGAATCGGCGCTACCCCCAGACAACCTGCTACAGACCCAATCGTCAAAGGGCTTGCGCTCAACGCCGCGACATGCTTAGTGCGGTGAATCGGCGCGATCAGGCGGCAGCGACGGCATCCTCGCGGTAGGACGCGCTCACCATGATGGGCATGTGGTCGGATGCCCCGCGATCAAGAGTCTCAACACTGTCGATGCCAAGTCCGACGGATGTCGCAAAGTCGAAGTGTCCGCGGAAGAACTTGTACCGGGTGTACGTGCGGCGGTCGCTCAGTGACAGATCGTAACCCGATTCGTTGACCCTCTGGGTGAGATTCGTGTGGAATAGGGGGTAGTTGTAGTCGCCGACCATGAGGGTTGGCAGCCCGTGGCCGAGCGTGAGCAGCAGCTCGTGGGCTGCACGGATCTGCTCCCGTCGAAGTGAGTTGCGGGCTGTGAGAGGCGCAGCATGAAAGGACGCCACTACGAGCTCCCGGTCAGTCTCGTGGTCGATGAGACGGGTGCCGATCAGTCGCTCGTGAGCGGGTTTGAGCACGTGATCGTGCAGAGATTTCTTGAGGGCGAAGGCCTGGGTCTCCCGAGCGCTGAAGCGGTCAGTGCGAAAGTAAATGGCCAGCCCGAGCCTGTTTCGCTTGGTGGAGTCGGCAAGACGGAGATGGCCGACATCGACGGGCAGGTCGGTCGTATCGCATTCCTGCAGGCAGAGCACATCCGGGCTGAATTTCTGCACGAGTTCGGCGAGTTCGCCGCTCGCATGGTTCTTGCGCAGGTTATAGCTGATGACTCTGATCACGTAGATCCCGCTCGACTCGCCCACCGGGCACACCAATCGGAGGCCACCGCAAAAGCCTAGGGGGCGTGCGCGGTCGAGACGACACGAATCTCCTGTAAGAAAGCTGACCTGGTCGTCGTTCGGCCGTCCGATTCGGCTGCGGGGGGTAGTAATCGCCCGGGGTCTGTCTATCGTTGGAGGTGCGGCGGTGCCATCGCGGTCATCTAGGAGAGGAACGCCTATGACGCAATTTTCTCGTGCCGACAGAGTGTATGGCGATGGCGAACTCCCGGCCGACGCAGACTTCAGCGCTCCCACGGGAAAGGTGGCCGAGGTGAGCCCTTTCCCCGCTCAGCAATCAGACGCTGAATCGACGACCACCACGATAAGCAAGGTACCGAAAAAACAAGGAGGAAAAATGACTGACAACGCAGACAGCAGCGGAAAGGCACGCGAGCCCGACGGTAAATTCACCGACGAGGAATTCAAGGATGGATCGCACACCCCGGATCGCGCAGCGGGACATAGCGAAGAGGGCGAGTACACCGACTCTGATCTGTCTGAAACGGACGAGGACCGCACCGAACGGCACGACTGACGTCAGCACCGCACGAAGCCCCGGCCAGGGCTTCGTGCGGTTTTCTAGGTCACATTTCCCGGTCATTCTCCGGGTCTACCAGCCGGATAAATGCGCTCAACCGGGCAAGTGCCGCGATGTTCGTGGGAAGTGAGTCTGTGATCGTCGGCGAGTACACCAGCCAGGCGGCCCATTGTGCCCGCGAGATTGCCACGTTGAGGCGGTTGGCCAGGAGTAAAAACTCCAGGCCTCGCGGCGCATCTGCGGCCGACGAGGCGGCAAGGGACACGATGGAGATCGCCGCTTCGCGGCCCTGAAACTTATCCACCGTCCCCACCGGCACGCTTTCGAACCCCGCCGCGTCGAGGGTCGCGCGCAACAGCTGCACCTGGGCGTTGTACGGGGCCACCACAATCACGTTATCGGGACTGAGCGCTGAAGTGCGGCCCGCAGAGGTCCACGCACGACCGATCACGTCGCGCACAATCGCGAGCACGGCATCCGCCTCCTCGGTCGAGGACGTGGAATTGTCGCGAGCGGCAACCGGCATGGGGTGAAGGCCGGGCGCGATGCCAGCGAGCACGCGGTCCGATGGCATCGAATGCAGGCGACCCTCGTATGAGAGTTCAGACACGGGTTTGCAGAGTGCCGGATGCATGCGGTGGCTCACGTCAAGGAAAAAGCCGAACTCGGGCGGGAGCACGTCGTGACCGTTGCTGAGCCAGCCGAGAGCCGAGACATCCACCGGCTCCGGATGCATGCCCTGGCTCACCTGAGGGAGTTGTTGGGGGTCACCGAGCAGCAGCAGGCGGGTCGCAGAGGCCGAGGCTGCGATCGTGGCGGCGAGCGAATATTGACCGGCCTCATCGATCACCAACAGGTCGAGAGATCCGCGCGGGATGCGCGCCGCGTTGCTGAATAACCAGGCGGTGCCGCCGACGACGAATCCCGGCCCGTCGGTGAACTCGCCCAGAGTCGAATCGGTCAGCCTGGTCCAGGTCGTGTTGTTGGACTCCGCGCCCGCCCGCGGCTTCTTGCCGACGCGGGCCGGGTTGAGACCCGCTGCCACCACCGCGGCGAGCATATTCTCCACCGTCGCGTGGGACTGCGCGACCACTCCGACCCGCCAGCCATGGTTCTGCACGAGGTCGGCGATCACCCGAGCGCCGTTCCAGGTCTTGCCGGTGCCGGGCGGGCCTTGCACCGCGAGGAAGGAGTGGTCGAGGGCGAGCACGGCGTCACGCATCCGCTCGGCGATGGTGCCGAAAGCGGTCGAGGGGTCATCGACACGGCCGCGTGGCGGCACCCGCCGAAGGATGTCGAGAGCCGAGTTCGGCATCAACTGCGGATAGGCATCGAGCAGCGCGCGACCCCACTCGGAGATTGCGGTGACCTGGGTACCCGGATTCGGCGGCGAGCTCGGCATCAGGGCGAGTGGCAGCTGGTCGTAGGTCGGCGCCCCAGACCGGAGGCGTTCGGTGAGGAGTAACGATCCGTCGAGCGCCACGATGACACTGGTGCGGCAATGGGTAACGCGGGCACCGGGATCACGACCGGCATCGATCGGTGGGAACGGCGGGTCGTAGACCACCCACGGCGCGTCTGATCCGCCGAACGAGCTGCCGGGCGCGGCAGTGCCGACCAGGCGCAGCTCGCGGGACTGCGTTCGGGCGCCCCCCTCGATACCCCAGCGCCGCACGACCTCTGCGCTTTCCACCACGAAGACGTTGCGCGTGTCCCACCAGTCCTCGAGCGGCGCGACGAGCCGGGCAAAATGGTCCCACCAGAAGCTTTTGCCCTCCCGCCGGTGATAGTCGATGGCGGCAGAGGCAAGGGCGACGGCGGACTGGTCGGCGGTGCGCTCCCCCGCCGGAAAGCCGGCCACGATGGCGGCGAGCTGCGTATAGGCGGGGTCTGGGCCGGGCAGCGGCACATCCAGTTCGAGCTCGTCGACCCCCGCAGGCACTATCCCGTTTTCGGCGGCGCAGGCGAGCAGCCAGTCGCGCAGGGCGAGGGTTGAGATGCAGTCGTACTCGTTGTAGGTCGCGATCTCGGCAAGAACCCTGGCCGCGGCATCCGTGTCTCCGGAGTCGAGAAGATCGCGGGTTCGGACGTACTCGGTGATCGAGTCTGCCGCGGTCGCCACTCCTGTGCGACCTCGAGTTCCCATGTAGAGCGGCTCGAGTTTCTTCAGCGAGTAACTGCGGCTCCCCACCCGGAGCGACTGTTTCACGATCGGGTACAGTTCTACGAGCACGCCGCTACGCAACAGGTCGTCCACCGCTTCCTCACCCGCTCCGTGTCGCGCCGCAATGCTCAGAAGGTGGGTGCGCTCGTATGACGCATAGTGATAGATGTGCAGGCGAGGGTACCGCCGTCGACGTTCCGCGACGTAGTCGAGAAAGTCCACCAAGGCCTGTTTCTCCTGTGCGAGATCGTGCGCCCAGAATGCCCGAAAAGCCTCGTCGGCCTCCACCAGCCCGAACAGATAGTCGAGTCCCCACTCCGTACCCTCCTGGTGCAACGGATCACCCTCGAAGTCGAAGAAGATGTCGCCCGGATCGGGATCGGGTATTGCGGCGAGGCTCGCCGGAGAGATGACTCGCCAGGCTAGCCCGGGAGAGAGCTGCACGACCGCCTGTTCCCGCAGCGCGGCCACCACCGGTTGGGACAGACCCGGCACCTGCGCGGTCGAGGCGGCGAGCTGCTCGATGGTCGTGATGCCCGCCTCGAGTAACCGGGCGCGTTGCGTCACCCGCAGCCCGGCGACAAGCAAGAGGTCGCGGTGGCGCTGCACCTGCTCCTCGCAAACGGCACAGCGACCGCACGCCAGAGAGCGGGGGTCGCCCCACTCGGTGGCAGCGGTATCCGCCACTCGTTGGTCAACCAGGTACTCAAGGCGGGCGCGACGCCGACGGTAGACCGGCAAAATATCGACGAGCCGATGTTCGCTGATGCTGTCGTCGCCGAGAACGAGCGAGACCGTCTCCGCGGTCAGGATGCCGAGTCGCTGCAGCTGTTCACCGTAGGCCGCGAGCTGAAGCAGGGCAGTGATCTTCGCGTGGCGGGCGAGCTTCGTGTCGAAGACCTCGTAGCGTCCCTCGCGATTTCGCACGATGAAGTCCGCATAGCCGAGGAATCGCCCGTCAAAGAAAGCGGCTTGGTAGACCGCGGCGGCGCCGCTCTCAAATGCAGCGGTGGTGAGCTCGACCACTTCGGACGGGTCCGTGGAGTGATCCGGTCGCGGTATCTCCACCACCTCGACCCGGGACCTGAGCTGCTCGAGAAACTGTTGTTCATGTTGGTCGCCGAGACCGGCAGCGCGTTCCAGCATCTCCTCCGTCGTTGCCGGCGGCGGCTCGATACGGCCGAGGCGTGCGTCCAGCTTGCGCATCACTGCCCATTCGCAGGCGGACGCCGCAGTGAGGTCGGATGCCGAGTAGACGACGGTGCCGTCATCAAGCAGGAACATGTGGCCTCCTCGTGGTCGGTGTCCATCAAGTATCTAGTGGACTCACGACACCGACACCCTTTCTCAAACATCCGGACAAAGCCTCGCTGCAGGCAAGCGATAGGACGGTGAACCCCACGGACTGGGGTACAGCGGAGCCTAGATTGCGCTGTATCCGGCTTGTAAAATCGGAGTCTGCCCAGTTCTGGCGGGTCTACCTGGGGGAATCATCGTGTCACTTACTCTGAATTCGGATACTGAGGCGCAGCCCGCTGCGCCGTCACGAAGGAGCGCTCGTCGCGAAATGCCATCGCTATCCGCCGACTCGACGCCCGTCACCGAAGCCGCAGTAGAACCTCTGGCCACCCTGATCGTGCCCGGCTGGTATGCCGACCCGATGCGGAGCACACGGTCTCGCTGGTGGAATGGAACGGCGTGGACTGCTGAGCTGGGTGGCGAAACTCCGGTCGAACCGGTCGCCGATGGCGCGACTGCCGTGCTCGCCGAGACAGCCGTCACAGCTCCCGCTGCCGCGCTGAGCCGTCGCCAACTGCGGGAACTGGTCGGACCGCTCACGACCGGACCCGTGCTGATCGACGAACCGGTCGGGAGTTCGCTCGCGCCGTCTCCGATCGGGCTCCCTGATGTGCCGGACCATGTTCCCGTTGTAGAGCCGCTGCCGGCCGCCGTGCCGGGCAACACCGATGACCGCTCGCCCTTTGAAGCCCTGTTCGAGTCTTCACCGGCCGAGCGCGAATCCGCCGAAATGACCGTCTTCAGCGCCACCGCATTCCTCGACCCGACCGACGTCTCCGACTCGACCGATGTCTCAGACGCGTCGGTCGCCCGCCCGTGGATCGGTGCCGCCGCACCGCTCGTGCCCGCCGCATCCGTCTCCGTCCCAGCGCAAGTGCAGCCCGCTCCGACCGGTCCGCCCGCCGCGTTGGCCGCCCCTGGCCTCGAGCCTTTCGGGGCTCCTGTGTCGACGACGCCGCCCGAGGCGTTGCCCGTCCTCCTGCCGTCGCCAGCCCCGACCTTTTCCCGCGGTGCCCTCGGCTTCAGGCTTCCCCCGGATCCCTTCGCCACGTCGTCCACCCCGGTCGCGGCCACCGCGCTACCCGTCGTTTTCCATTCACCCGCCGCCGCGGTTCCCGGTCCCGTCCTCGCGATCTCGGAACGATCGACAACAGCCGCAGTATGGATCCTCGCGCTGCTCCCGGTCGTTCACGCGGCCGCCGTCTGGCTCGTCCTCGGGCTGCTCGATCTCGGCGGCTCCCCCGTGATCCGCTATTTGGTGCTCGGAGCGCCCCTCCTCCTCTCCCCGATGCTTGCATTCCTCGACCGTCGCGTGCTGCGGGGCCGGGGGTTCCCGCGCACCGCCCCCGCAGCCCTCGCACTCGTTCCGCCGCTGTACCTCCTGGTTCGTGCCATCCGGGTCGGCGCGGCGGGGGTGGTGCCGCTGCTCCTTTGGCTCCTCCTCCAGACGGCCGCCATTTCCTTCATTGTGTTGCAGCTTCCGTCCGTATTCGCGCTCGTGAGCCTCACGGCTCCTGTCGCAGCCACACCGGCCGTCGTCAGCGGCGGACCGATCACTGGTGCGCAGCGAGCAGCAGAGCTCACGCCCTCCGGCATGGCTGCAGAGCTCACCCGCCAGACGCTCGCGAAGAAACTCACCTTCTCGTCGATCAGCTGCCCGCCGCTCCCGGTTACTCTTGACGGCACTGCTGTCTCCTGTGTCGGCACGCTCGCGTCGGTAAAGGTGACCCTCAATGTCGTGATCGACTCGACTCTGCCGAACTCCGCATTCGCGCTGGTGAGCGAAGCGCCGACCGTCTGACCATGTTCTCTAGGCGATGCGGGGGTACGCCGGTGAACCGCGGTGGCTGAGAGTGGCCTCGTCGTTGCTCCGCCCGGATGGTTCGCCGATCCCGTGGGGCGAAGCGATCTGCGCTGGTGGAGCGGCGCCGAGTGGACCGAATACGTGGCGGCCAGCCCGGCAATGCGTCCGTCGGATGTCCCGCGCCCCGGCAGTGTGCTTGCACGTACCTCTCCGTTGATCCCGCCGCCCCGCCCCGTGCTGCCGTCGCAACCCGAGATGCTTGCCTATGTGCCCTTCGGCGGCGACGGGTCGGGCGGGACGATGGATGCCAATAGGTCGCGGTCCTTGGCACCGATAGCGCCAACGCGATGGAATACTGGCGGTGCCTGGGCGCTCAGTGCAACGCCACTCATCGGAGTGGTCAGCGGCGTCGGAATCGGTTTCGCTGTCACCTTCTCGGTGTGGTTGGCGCTTTCGATCGTGCTGCTGCCACTCCTCTGGTCAGTGGCGGCGGCGACCAGGGACTGCCGAAGGCTCGACGCGATGGGCTACGGCCGCGTGCCGAGCCGCTGGTGGTTGCTCCTCGGTCCGCTCGGCTATCTCATCGCACGCACCGTGCAGGTGCGGCAGCAGTCCGGCCGTGGATCGGCGCCCCTGTGGTGGCACGTTGGCCTGGTGGTCATACTCACGACCGCATCGTTGGTGGCCCGGTTCTGGGTGGCCGTACTGCTCCCGGCCGCCTGAGAAGCGCATCCGCGATCAGACGAAGTGGATGCCACCCTGCAGTCGAGTGCGCACGTCGAAGAGCTCGTTGCCGCCGATCACCCGCGTTCCCGGCACGCCGTCCCGAAGCAGAACCGGCAACATGGACCGGCGAGCGATCACAGTGGCGGCACCGCGAATCACCCCAAGCACTGTGTACGGTTCGTCGAGCGCATCGTCGGGAAGCACGATCAGCAGCGCCGTGAACTTGACCCGTGCTGCCCGCGACACGATCTTGGCCCGCACCCCGAGGTCGTGCATGGGGCGGGCCTCCCCGAGTGGCTTGCCGAGCAGTTCGCCGCGCCTGCTTCGTACCGGTTCGCCGTAGTCCTCGGACAGGATCGCGAAGACTCCGGTTGGACCGAGCACCACGTGGTCGATCTTCTCCTCGGGATCGCCGGTACTCACGTCGTGCCAGATGGTGTAGCCAATACCGAGCGCGGCCAGTGCGCGCGCTGTCGCTTCTTCCGCGAGAGCGTCCGCCAGCAGATGCCGCAGTTCCATCGGAGCCGAGCGAACCAGCGAGGGGTCGTAGGGATCCTCCAGCGGCTCTCCCCTGCCGACCCATTCGCGCATCAGCACGAGGTAGCGTTCCCGCCTCCAGCCTCCCGGATGCCCGTAGGAACGGGCGCGAGGGCGGGTGTCGGTCTGCTTCGGGCGCGATTGCGGCGCCCAGGTGGCAGGAGTGTCAGCGCCCCTCGACGTGGGGCGTCCTCGATCGTATACGGCGCGATCATCGGGGTCGCCCACGCGTTCCCACGCCACCTGCACGGAGGTGAAGCGCTCCGCGTCTCCCCCGGTGTCGGGATGGGTTTCCCGCACCAGCCGCCGATAGGCGCGGCGCAGGTCATCCTGGGTAGCCGTCGAGCTCACGCCGAGCACCTCGTAGGGTGTCGCTGAGATTGGGCTGTCGGACATGACGGGCTTTCCGCTGGAATATCGGCGCAGTGTGCCGGTGCCTCGGTCAAGTGCACCACCACATGACGATATCGAAAACTTGCTGGGATCGAGGTGGGCACGTTCTGGAGCGGCGTTGTGACTCGCTTCGGATTCGCCGACCCCACTCGTACCCGACTCATTCACAGCTTCGAGAGGAGTGGAATTCCCTGCTTCTGAGGATAGGTTTCACTGTTATGACACTCAGTGACAGCCCTCTCGGCGATATCCCCCTCACGACCATCGACGGTACGTCGACCACCCTTTCCGACCTCGGCGACAAGGTTTACCTCGTTGTCAACGTCGCCTCTCGATGTGGGCTCGCTCCCCAATACGAGAAACTCGAAAAGCTGCAGAAGACCTATGCGGAGCGCGGTTTCAGTGTGCTCGGCTTTCCGAGCAATCAGTTCTTGCAGGAGCTCGGCAGCGAAGACGCCATCAAGGAGTACTGCTCGACCACGTGGGGAGTCACCTTCCCGATGTTCGAGAAGACGAAGGTGAACGGCAAGAACGCCCACCCGCTCTACACCGAGCTCACCAAGTCCTCCGACTCTGCGGGCAAGGCAGGCAAGGTCAAGTGGAACTTCGAGAAGTTCGTGATCACCCGCGAAGGGGAGGTGCATCGTTTCCGTCCGACGACGCAGCCCGATGCGCCGGAGATCGTGTCGCTGATCGAGGCCTCGCTTCTCGTCTCCTAGCCCCGGGTTGCTTGGCAAGTTCGACGGGGCCAGTTCTGGGCTTCGGGGCTAGTTCGGGGCTGGCGATCCGTCGTGGCCAGGTCAGTCGAACCCATAGTCGTCAGGTGCGAACCAGCGCACTCCTCGGCTGTGGCTGACCAGGACCGCCCGCATTGGCAGCTCGGTGCATCCGAATGCTCTGTCGAGAGTGCGTGCCCAGGCTCGATCGGCCGGAGTGAATTCCGACCCGGCGTAGCGTTCGAGTACGACGATCACCGAATGGGCGTCCAGGCCCTCACCGGCCTTCACAATGTTGTCGACAAGCTGAGATACCGCGGTATCAGGCATTATCGGCGGGTCGGAGACCGGGATGATGAGCGGCAACTGCACGTTCCTGCTGTCCACGAAAAGGAACCAGACCTGTCTGTGGCAGGCACGTCCCACGAGCGCAGAGATCCGCTCTTCAACAAGGGAATCACTGGCGAGCGGCTGGCTGATGGTGTCTTCGTAATGGGGTTTCATCACGGCAGCGTCGCGCATCGAGACGGGTGCCAGGCTGTACTGGCTAATTTCTGTGTTCTGCTCCGCCGGACTTCCGATGTGAAGGGGAGGAGAGTCATCTCCTCCCTCCCCCCTCCCCCCTCCCCCTTCCCCGCGTGAACCTCCCGGGAGTCTTCCCCGGAGTTCTCTCCGGATGTGCCCGTCGGTCCGCTCTGTCGCCCGCCCCTGTCAAGCTGGAGCAATGACCGACAGCCGCGCCGCCGCCCTCGCCATCCTGCGCACCCTGGTCGGGCGTGATGATGCGGATTTCCATGACGGCCAGTTCGAGGCGATCGAGACGCTGGTGGACCAGCGCCGCCGCGCTCTCGTGGTGCAGCGAACGGGATGGGGCAAGTCTGCGGTGTACTTTGTGGCGACTCTCCTCCTCCGGCGGCGCGGCGCCGGACCGACCATCCTCGTCTCCCCGTTGCTTGCGCTCATGCGCGACCAGGTGGCCGCGGCATCCCGGGCGGGGGTGCGCGCGGTCGCCATCAACTCCGCCAATGCGCACGAGTGGGAGGAAGTACTCGACAAACTTCACCGCGACCAGGTCGATGTGCTGCTCGTCTCACCAGAGCGGCTCAACAACCCTGCCTTCCGTGATGAGCAGCTCCCCACGTTGGTCGCACGCGCTGGCCTTCTCGTCGTGGACGAGGCGCACTGCATCTCTGACTGGGGTCACGATTTCCGCCCCGATTATCGACGGCTCCGCGACCTCATCGCGACCCTGCCGGCGGGCATTCCGGTGCTCGCGACCACGGCGACGGCGAATAGCCGAGTGGTGGCGGATGTCGCGGAACAGCTCGGCAGCTCCGACGGGTCCCCCGGTTCCGAGGTGGTCACGATCCGCGGGCCTCTCGCTCGCACCTCCCTGCGCCTCGGCGTGTTGAGGTTGCCCGATTCGAAAGCCCGACTGGCGTGGGTGCTCAGCCACCTCGCTGAGCTGCCCGGCAGCGGGATCATCTATGCGCTCACCGTCTCCGCCGCCGAGGACCTCGCTCGACTGTTGCGCGAGGCTGGACACGAGGTGCACGCGTACACGGGTCGCACCGACACTTCCGAGCGTGAGCAGCTCGAGCAGCGACTCAAATCGAACGACGTCAAAGCTCTGGTAGCCACGAGCGCCCTCGGAATGGGCTTCGACAAGCCCGACCTCGGGTTCGTTCTTCATCTCGGCGCTCCCTCGTCTCCCGTCGCCTATTACCAACAGGTCGGTCGTGCCGGTCGCGCAACAGAGAACGCTGATGTGCTCCTGCTCCCCGGAACGGAGGACGAGGCAATCTGGCACTATTTCGCCACCTCGTCGATGCCGGTGCAGGAGAAGGCCCTCGCGGTGATTGAGGTCCTCGGCGCCACTGCCCTATCGACAGCGGCGATCGAAGCACGAGTCGACCTGCGACGCACGCCACTGGAGCTGCTGCTCAAAGTGCTCGACGTCGATGGCGCCGTGCGACGGGTCAGGGGCGGGTGGGTGTCGACCGGCGAGCCCTGGACCTACGACGCCGAACGGTATGAGCGCATCGCGTTCGCACGGGCTGCCGAGCAGCAGTCGATGCTCGACTACGAGACGACCACCGGGTGTCGCATGGAATTTCTGCAGCGCGCGCTCGACGACGAGACCGCCGCGCCGTGCGGGCGCTGCGATCGTTGCGCCGGCCCGTGGTACTCCGTAGAGGTGAGGGCGGATGCCGCGATCGTGGCTGGCGCTTCGCTCGACCGCGTGGGTGTACCGGTCGAACCCCGCGCCCAGTGGCCGAGCGGAATGGATCGTCTTGGTGTGACCGTGCGCGGGAACATTGCGTTGACCGAGCGCACGGAGCCGGGCAGGGCGCTGGCGAGGCTCACCGACCTCGGATGGGGCGGGTCTCTGAGGGAGCTGTTCGCCCCGAGTTCGCCCGATTCCCCAGCGAGCCCGGCCCTCATCGCCGCCTGCGTGCGGGTGCTCGCGGAATGGCAGTGGCAGGAGCGGCCCGCCGCAGTGGTGACCGTGCCCTCGAGGCGGCATCCGTTACTCATCGCATCTGTCGCCGAGGGCCTCGCGAACGCGGGAAAGTTGCCGTACCTCGGTTCACTCGGGTGGGTCGGGGGCGGGCCGACGGGGGATGCCGGCGGAAACAGCGCCTATCGCCTTGCCGGAGTCATGCAACGGTTCTCCGCAGCGGGGATCGAAATCCCGACCGGGCCGGTGTTGCTCGTCGACGACCTGGCGGACAGCCGCTGGACGCTCACCGTGGCGGGTCGTGAGCTGCGGCGCGCCGGGGCGGGTGCGGTACTTCCCTTCGTGCTCGCACTGCGGGCATAGGGTTTCGTTCATGATCGTCGTGACCACCAACGACATCGCCGGCTATCGCTGCAGGAGAGCCGGGATCCACGCTGCAGTCGGCTCCGCTCGCCCTCTGAGTCGAGCTTCCGGGAACATCCGATCGGTCCTTCTCCGGGACTTTCGTACTGTGCGCGGAGTTCAGAGGCGAGTACGGTGCCACACAGGCACGACCGGAACCCAGGCACGACCGAAGCGGAGACCAGATGACCGACATGATCAGCACCCCGACGATTTCGAACACCGGGCACATCGCCGCACCGGCGACCTGGGCGTCGAAACCGACCGTTCCCCTGGACCCGCACACGCTGGCGCAGATCGACGGATGGTGGCGAGCCGCCAACTACCTCTCGATCGGGCAAATCTACCTGCTCGACAATCCCCTGCTTCGCGATCCGCTCACGCGTGATGACATCAAGCCGCGCCTGCTCGGACACTGGGGCACAACGCCGGGACTCAACTTCCTCTACGCCCACCTCAATCGCATCATCCGGGAGCGCCAGCAGAAAACGCTCTACATCACCGGACCCGGCCACGGCGGCCCAGGAATGGTCGCAAACGGATACCTCGACGGCACGTACTCAGAGCTCTACTCCCCGATCCGCCAGGACTCGGTCGGCATGCGTCGACTATTCCGCCAGTTCTCTTTCCCCGGGGGTATCCCCAGCCACGCGGCGCCGAATGTGCCCGGTTCGATCAATGAGGGCGGCGAACTCGGCTATTCGCTGTCGCACGCCTACGGGGCGGCCTTCGACAATCCCGACCTCCTGGTCGCTTGCGTCATCGGTGATGGTGAGGCCGAGACCGGTCCACTCGCGACCGCCTGGCACTCCAACAAGTTCATCGACCCGCTGCAGGATGGCGTGGTGCTGCCGATCCTGCACCTCAACGGTTACAAGATCGCGAATCCCACCATCCTCGCCCGTATCCCGGAAGAGCAGCTGCTCGAGCTCATGCGTGGCTACGGACACAGGCCGTACATCGTCTCCGGTGGCTTCGATGGCGAAGATCCACTGCGAGTGCATGAGCGAATGGCCGAGACTCTCGATGAGGTGCTCAACGAGATAGCCCGCATCAAGAAGAGCGCGGCGGATGGCACGCTGGAAGGCACGGCCGTCTGGCCGATGATCATCCTGCGCACCCCAAAGGGCTGGACCTGTCCCGCGGAAATCGATGGCAAGCCGGTGGAGAACACCTGGCGCGCACATCAGGTGCCTCTCGCGAACGCACGCGACACCGAGGAGCACACGCGCATCCTCGAGGAGTGGATGCTGAAGTACAAGCCGACTGAGCTCTTCGATGAGGCTGGACGCCTCTTCGAGTGGATCGCGGACCTCGCTCCCGAGGGCGACCTTCGCATGTCGGCGACACCATTCGCGAACGGTGGCTTGCTTCGTCGCGATCTCGAGCTGCCGGACTTCCGGACCGCGGGCATCGAGGTGGGAGAGCCGGGAAGCGTTGCGGTCGAATCGACAAAGGTGCTCGGCGGCTGGCTCTCGGGCGTGATCCGTGCAAACCCCGACAACTTCCGCATCTTCGGTCCGGACGAGACGGCCTCCAATCGCCTGCAGGACGTTTTCGATGCGACCGACAAGCAGTGGAACAGTGCGATCTGGCCGATCGATGAACACCTGGCGCGCGCCGGTCGTGTGATGGAGGTGCTGAGTGAACACCAGTGCGAGGGATGGCTCGAGGGCTACCTGCTCACCGGTCGCCACGGCATCTTCAATTGCTACGAGGCCTTCATCCACATCATCGATTCCATGTTCAGCCAGCATGCGAAGTGGCTGCAGGAGTCGAAGAAGCTTGAGTGGCGTCGGCCGATCGCCTCGCTCAACTACCTGCTCTCGAGCCACGTCTGGCGCCAGGACCACAACGGATTCAGCCACCAGGACCCTGGATTCATCGACCACGTCGTGAACAAGAAAGCGAGCATTGTTCGGGTATATTTCCCGGTTGACGCGAACACCCTGCTCTCCACCTACGACCACTGCCTTCGATCGGTCGACTACGTGAACGTGGTCGTCGCCGGCAAACAGCCGAGTCCGCAGTGGCTGAGCATGGCGGACGCAATTGCGCACTGTACGCGCGGTGTTGGCATTTGGGGCTGGGCGGGCACCGAGGTCACGGGACAGGAGCCGGATGTCGTGCTCGCGTGCGCCGGCGACGTGCCGACTCTCGAGACCATGGCCGCGGCGTCCATCCTTCGTGAGCGGCTGCCCGAGTTGAGAGTGAGGGTCGTCAACGTCATCGATCTGATGCGCCTGCAAGACGAGTCGGAGCACCCGCACGGACTCGCCAGCGAGGAGTTCGACGCCATCTTCACAACCGATAAGCCCGTCGTGTTCGCCTATCACGGCTACCCGACGTTGATTCACCGGCTCACCTATCGTCGCAGCGGGCATTCCAATATCCATGTGCGCGGATTCAACGAGGAGGGCGGCACGACCACGCCGTTCGACATGGCGATGCTCAACAGCCTCGACCGATATCACCTCGTGATGGACGTGATCGACCGTGTGCCCGGCCTCGCCGGCCGCACGGCGGGGCTCCGCCAAGACATGCAGGATGCCCGACTGCGTGCTCGTGCATACACGCGCGAACACGGCGAGGACATCCCAGAGGTGGCCGACTGGACCTGGAGCGGAACCGGTGCCGGAGCTATCTCCGCCGCCGAGACGGGCGGGGACAACACCTAGCGCGTCAATTCGAGCCTGGCCTCGCCACGACCGCGAACCAGAACACCGCTGGGAGTCGAAGGCGATCGTGGGCTGCCCCCCGAGCGGTAGAGCGGATGCGTGCTGGTTGGCACCCGGATCAACCGTAATGTCACGATTTGACTACACGCCCCGAGAGGGTAAACCGACGCGTACAGTCCATCAGACAATGGAACAGAGAGAGTGGAAAGGGGGATGGCCATGGCTCGCAAAACTCGTGCCGCCGCCCCGCTACCCACGGCGATGAGCCAAACCTCCGTCTCGGACTATGGACGGCGGGGCACGGTCTTCGGTTCCCTCGTCGGGCTGCTGTTCTTCAGCCTGCTGGCCGGAGTGCTCGTGTCATCTCTCGCCCTCCCATCGATCCTGGTCACCAGCCGAAGCGCGACAGCATCCATCGGCTTCTTCGATAACCTGCCGGACTATCTCACGATCGACGCGCAGACGCAGCGCAACTTGATCTACGCCCAGCGCGACGGGGCCGCCGTGCCGATCGCCACGATCTACGACCAGGATCGCCAGAGCGTGGCCTGGGAAGGCGTCTCGAAGTTCATCACCGAGGCCACTGTCGCGGGGGAAGATCGCCGATTCTGGCAGCATGGGGGCATCGACCTGAAAGCGATAGCCCGCGCCGCCGCCGGAAACCTCGTCCACAAGTCGATCACCAGTGGCAGTTCGACCATTGCAATGCAGCTGGTGAAGAACATCCTCATCCAGCGGGCGCTGCGCATCGATGACGCGGCCAAGAAGAAGACGGCCTATGCCGCTGCGATCAGCGACACTCTCAATCGCAAACTGCGCGAGATGAAGTTCGCGATCGGTCTCGAGAAGCGTTACGCGAAAAAGGACATTCTTCTCGGCTACCTGAATATCACCGGGTTCGGGGGAAACACCTACGGCATCGAGTCGGCGGCCCAGAAATACTTCAGCGTGAGTGCGAAGGATGTCACGCTTCCCCAGGCCGCCAGCCTCATCGCCATGGTGCAGCAGCCCAATTCCCGCAACCTGAGCGATCCGGCGCTCTATGCAGCCAACAAGGATCGGCGAGACCTGATCCTGTTCGATATGCGCGACCTCGGCTACATCGACGAGGCGTCGTACCAGGCCGCGATAGCGACTCCGATCGCGCCGAAACTTCGCACTCCAAATAATGGATGTCTCTACGCGGCCGACGCGAAGTTCGCCTGCGACTTTGCGCTGCGACTGGTGCCGACCCTGGCCGCTCTCGGCGAAACCGACGCTGCCCGCGCCGCCGCCTGGGCGCGCGGGGGGTACAGGATTTACACGAGCATCGACCTGGGGCAGCAGGATGTCGCCCAGGACAATCTCATTACCAACGCCCCGCCGACGGAGACGCGCTTCGCACTCGGGGCGGCAGCGGTGGCGATGCAACCCGGCACCGGGCGCATCGTGGTCATGGCGCAGAACAAGGGCTTTGATAATTCCCAGGATGGCGGGGGGCCAACGACGACCGCCGTCGACTACATGACCGATCGGTCGTACGGGGGATCATCCGGCTTCCAAACCGGGTCAACTTATAAAATCTTCACCCTCACGGAGTGGCTGAAGAGGGGCCACACCCTGAGTGAGGTTGTTGACGGCACCCCACGGGCATTCAACCTGAGCTCCTTCAATTCGCGGTGTATCAACTCCGATGGCCAGGCACCGTTCGTCTTCAATAATGACTCCCCCGGTGAGGGCGGGCAGATGACGGTGGCGGCCGCCACGAAGTACTCGGTCAACGTCGCGTTTCTCTCGATGGCGCAGAAGCTTGATGTGTGCGACATCCGGGACACCGCAAAGGCCTACGGAGTGCATCGGGCCGACGGGATCGAGCTTGGTGCTCAACCTGCCGCGATCATCGGTACCAACGAGATCGCACCGATCACCATGGCTGCGGCCATCGCGACCGTTGGCGCGAACGGACTGTATTGCGCGCCGACGATTATCGACAAGGTCGTTGGGCCGGATGGCAAGGACGCTCCGGGCCAGTCCCGCTCCTGCTCCCAAGCGGTCGCGCCCAATGTCGCCGCCACCGTGGCGTATGCGCTGGGTGCGGTCATGACGTCCGGTACGGGATCGGCCGGAAGTCCACGAGATGGCGTACCGATCGTCGGTAAAACCGGTACCACCGAGGATTCGGCGCAGAACTGGCTCATCGCGACCACCACGAAGATGTCCCTGGCGGTGTGGGTGGGCAACACGGATGGCGGGCACCACTCCCTGCGTAAGACCACGCTCGTCGGCACCAACGGCTACAACACAAAATTCAACATCTTTCGCGACACTATGGCCTCGCTGAACGCGAATCCGGACTACCGCGGTGGCGACTTCCCGGCGCCGGACCCGGCGCTGGTCAACGGGCGAGGCGCGGCCAGCGGGCAGTAGTGCCGCGATACGCGGCAGCTCGGTGATCATGACGTCATCGTCGTCATCGTCGTCATCGCGGCAGGAGTGGTCGGCCTGATTGGGGTGGTGGGAGCTCCGTCCCAGCGATGATTCCCGGTGACACTCGGACCGGTAGACAGTTCGGGTGTTGACCAGCGTGCACGGTGGGTCTACGGTCCTGTTGAGAGCGTTCTCAAAGGAGAGACCCCCGTGATCCGACGTCAGTACTTCGTGCCTGCAATTGCCGCCGTTTTCGCTTTGGCTGCCCTCTCATTGGGATCCGCTCCGGCGGGTGCGATTACCGGTGTTCCCGCGAGCACCGAAGCCGTAGGCTCGCCCGGTCTCCCGAGCCACCAGGGCCAATCCCGCAAGGACTGTGTCGGCACCTCGCGAACGACCGACTCCAAGATCTGGTTCACTGTGGCGGGCGGCATCCTATCGGATGTCTATGCGCCGACTCTCGACGCGACCAACGTGCAGACGATGCAATATCTCGTCACCGATGGCTCCACCTTCACCGACCTGCAGAGCCGCGACACGACCTACACGGTGTCCGCGGATGCCACGGGGACCGTCTGCACGATCACCTCGACCGCGAAGAGCGGCGCCTATCGGCTCGTCAACACCTATCTCACCGACCCGGCCCGCAACAGCGTCGTGGTGCGCACGAAGTTCCAGCCCCTCAGCAAGGCGGCCCGCAACTACTCCCTGTTCGTGCGCCTCGACTCGAACGCGGGAGGCAACGGTGGCGGTGGGTCGGCCAACGGGGGTGCCGATACCGCGGTGGTCGACACGAGCACCGGGCGGTCGGTACCGGTGTCCTTCGACCCGAAGACGACGAGCCAGGCCAACCGCACCGCCTACGCGGTGCCCTCCTACCTCGCGCTCACGGGCGATCGGCCGTTCACCAGCGTGAGCAGCGGATTCGTCGGGACGGCGAGCGACGGGCTCACCCAGCTCGATGCCACCCACACCCTCGGTCCGCTCTCGAGGACCGCCACCGGTGGCAATGTCGAACAGACCGTTGGCGTGCAGAGTGATCGCCACGGCGAATCCCTGCTCGCGCTCGGATTCGGCACTTCGCAAGCCGCAGCCGTCGCGACAGCGAATGCCACGGCGTCCACTTCACCGGCTCGAATCACCGCAAGCTATCGTGCCGGATGGGCACGCTATGACGCTGGGCTGAAGTTTCCGGTGCTCACTACTGCCGGGCTCACCGGCTCCCAAAGGCTCGCCGCGATCAAGAACTACTACCAGTCGGCGAACGTGGTGAAGGCATCAGAAGACAAGACCTACCCCGGCGCAATCGTCGCGGGATTGGATGCGCCGTGGGGCCAGTCCATCGTGGCCAACGACCCGAACAACCTTTTCGTCGGCGGCTACAAGGAGGTGTTCGCGCGGGACCTCTACGAGGCCTGGACTGCGCTCTACACCAACGGCGACATCTCGACCGCCCAGGCAACGGTGCGCTACCTTCTGTTGAAGAGCCAGCAGGCCAATGGATCCCAGCCGCGCAATTCGCTGCTTGACGGCACGAAGGCTCCCGATGCCTTCAATGACCAGCTGGATGAGACGGCCTACCCGATCCTGATGGCGCTGCAGTCCGGACTTGCCGGTGACAACGCGCTGTGGCCGAGAGTTCGCTCGGCGGCGAACTTTCTGGTGAGCCACGGCCCGAGCTTCGGAGTCGAGCGTTGGGAGGAGCAGACCGGCTACTCCCCCTCAACCATCGCCGCCGAGATCGCCGGACTCATCGCCGCCGCGACCATCGCAGACCAGCATCACGACGAGGCCAGCGCCCGCGTCTGGCGAGCGACCGCCGACCAGTACCAACGAACGATCAAGGCCTGGGGCGTGACCACGAACGGTCCGCTCTCGAGCTCCCCGTATTTCATTCGCCTCTCAAAAACCGGCGACCCGAACGCCGCGATCAGCTACAACGTGGGTAACGGTGGGCCGACGCTCGATCAGCGTGCGGTCGCGGATGCCGGATTCCTCGAGTACGTGCGCCTCGGCATCCTGCCCGCGACCGACCCGGTGATCCTCAACTCGCTGGCCGTGACGGATGCCACCATCCAGCGCCCCACCGACAGCGGGCCTGGCTGGCTCCGCTACAACGGTGACGGCTACGGTGACTGCTTTGTCGGCGCCGGTACCAACTGCACGGTCACGGGCGCACCCTGGACGAACAACTTCTCTGGCACCGGCCACCCGTGGCCCGTGCTGGCCGCCGAGCGGGCGCAACAGCATCTCGCCCAGGGACAGACCTCCGATGCATCCTCGGTGCTCGTGTCGATCAACCGCATGAACTCCGGTCCGGGTCTCGTGCCAGAGCAGGTGTGGGACCGCGCGAATGTGCCCGCCTCGCCGTACGGCACCGATCCGGCCACCGCATCCATCGGCTTTGTCAACGGCACGGCGGATGGGTCGGCCTCACCGCTGACCTGGGGTTCGGCTGCGCAGGTGCGCCTCACGGCCGATCTCTCGGCGGGGAAAAGCCTCGAGCAGCCCGCCCAGGTGCGCGACCGCTACGTGTCGCACAGCCAGGGCTCGACCCCGCTCACCGTGACGGCACCGGCCGACGGATCCGCCACCGGTGCCATCACCACCGTGAGTGGCACGGCGGCTGCCGGGGCATCCATCGACATCGCGGATGTCGCAACGGACGCGAACAGTGTCACGACACTGACACACACGACCGCAGCCACCGATGGCTCGTTCAGCGTCGACGTGACCTCAGCGGCCGGCACGAACGTCTTCATAATCGCCAGCACAGTGCTGAACGGTGGGACCGCCCAGGTGGTGCGTTCAGTGGTGAACGATGTCGTGAATGGCACCCTCCTCGTGAGCGTCGACGACCCGACCGGCGACGACACGGGGCCGGGTAACTACGCCTACCCGAAGGCCGGGGACTTCCACGCGGGGGCGTTCGACCTCGACCGCTTTCAGGTCTACGACACCGGCTCGACGGTGACCTTCCGGGTACAGACCGCCGACCTGACGCCCACCTTCGGCTCGACAAACGGCGCCCAGTTGCTGGATGTCTATGTGTCCCAGCCGGGGGCGGCATCCACGTCGACCGCTTCGTCTTACCCGGGAATGAACTACTCGACCCGCACGCCGTGGAGCCGACTGATCGAAGCGCAGGGCTTCGGTAACAACAGGTTCGTGGATGCCTCTGGCACCTCGCTCGGCGCAGTGACGGTCGGCGCGAACGCGGTCAGCCGGTACATCACCTTCAGCGTCGACAAGACGGCTCTCGGAGGTACGCCGTCCTCGGGTTGGGGCTTCACACTGGCTCTCACCGGCCAGGACGGTACCCACGGAGTCGACCAGACCCGCAGCTTCAGCGCGACTGCCGGCGATTACAGCTTCGGAGTCTGCGTAGCTGCGTCGCCGAGCGCCCTCTGCTCCGCCGACCCAAACACCGTGCCAAAGGTGATGGACACGATCGTGCCGCCGAACGTGTCGCAGGCGACCGAGCTCGACTACACGGCCGGGCCGGTGAGACTGGCGGCGGTGCTGATTCCGTAGCGCTGATTTCGGACTGGTGGGCGGGGAGCTGACCCAAAGATGGCAGACTGAAGCCCATCGACTCCCTACCCATCCTGCCCACTCTGCCCATCCTGCCTACCCTGCTGGCGCTCCTCGCGCGAACAGCGCCCGTCGCCATCCCGCTGCCCGTGCTGCTCGGGATCGTGTCGGTCGCCGCGGCGCTCAGCCTGCCGCGAGCCACCTGGCAGTATTTTGGCCTCTTCGCGACACTCGTGCACGAACTCGGGCACGCGGTCGCCGCGATCCTCACCGGACGGGTGGTGCACGGCATCCGCATCCGTCGCAATCACTCGGGCGATGCGCTAAGCAGTGGTCGCGGCGTGTTCGGCACGGTCGTGAGTGGGGTCTTCGGCTATCCTGCGCCCGCCATCGTCGGTGCCGCCCAGCTCTGGAGTGTTTTCAACGGGTACACCGCGATTGCGCTCTTCGCTGGCGGGATCATGCTGGTGCTGACGCTGCTGGTGATCCGCAATGCGTTTGGGGCGATCGTGGTGCTTGTCTCGGCGGCGACCAGTGCGCTGCTGTGGTTCTCTGCAACGCCCACGGTGCAGGGCTACGCCCTCCTGGTGATTGGGATCGCTCTGCTCGTCGGCGCGGTGCGGGCGCTCGGCACGGTCATTGGTGTGCACCTTCGCCGTCGCGACCAGCTCTCCACCTCGGATGCCTACCTTCTCTACCGCCGAACCGGCATCCCGTCTCCGGTCTGGCTTCTGCTCTTCGCGATACTGATCGGTGGATGCTGCGTGTTCTCGGTGTGGTCGTATCTGGTGTCGCACCTGTCGTCGTAGCGGGCGTCAAACGGGTGGCGTCGCGGGCGCAGTATCCGGCACCATATCCCGTCATGACTGGCGTCATCGCGCCTTCCGGCCGCCGGCAGCACCGGGGCTAGTGTGCCTGTGCTATGACCGCGTCGACTGTTAGGGTTGCCGCGTGAGCGTACGCGTCGAAAAGATTGATCTGCCGGGCATCGGCACGCGCCATGACGTCATCACCAAGAGAGGGCGTCGGATCGGCGTGGTCTCTCATCGTTCTGGCGAGCGGGAGCTCGCGCTGTTCGGCGTCGACGACCCCGACGAGGCGGTTGATTCGATCGCTCTCACCGATGACGAGGCTGCCGCTCTCGCCGATGTGCTCGGGGCCTCGCTCATGCTCGGGCAGCTCGCCGCCATCCGTGAACAGGCCGCTGGCCTCTTCACCGAGCAGCTCCTGATCTCGGCTGGCTCGCCCTACGCCGGCGAGGTCCTCGGAGCCACGAGGGCCCGCACTCGCACGCACTCCTCCATCGTCGCGATCGTGCGGGGAGCGGATGTCATCCCCTCGCCGACCCCGGACACTCCCCTCGCCGCCGGCGACACCATTGTGGCCGTGGGTACCCGCTCGGGTCTGGACGCCCTGGCCCGCGTTCTCACCGACGGCTAATACCCCTCCGCTGATGCATGACGCCGCCCTGCTTCTCGTCGAAGTCGGGGCCGTACTGCTTGGGCTCAGTCTGCTATCCCGGCTCGCCGACCGGATCGGCATCTCCGCAATCCCGTTTTACCTGCTCGCCGGACTCGCCTTCGGTGTCGGGGGTTTTGTGCCGTTGGAGGCAGGCAACGAATTCTTCACCTTCGGGAGCGAGCTCGGCGTGATCCTCCTGCTGGTCATGCTCGGATTGGAATATTCACCAACGGAGCTCATTTCGAGCCTCAATCAGTCCCGCAGGGCAGGCATCCTCGATGTACTCCTCAATGCAGTTCCCGGCGCGGCCTGCGCGCTCATTCTCGGATGGGGTCCGGTGGCCGCTGTGGCGCTCGCGGGCATCACCTGGGTATCTTCCTCCGGGGTGATCGCCAAGGTGCTTCGGGATTTACGGCGATTGGGTAACCGCGAGACGCCGACGATCCTGTCAATCCTGGTGATCGAGGATCTCGCGATGGCCTTTTACCTGCCCGTGCTCTCGGCGCTGGTGATCGGCACCGGTGTGCTCGTGGGAGGGGCTGCACTGCTCGTCGCGGTTCTGGTCGTCGCGGTGATTCTCTACCTTGCGCTGAAGCACGGTCGTATCATTTCAGGACTCTTCGCCGCCAACCACTCGGAATCTCTGCTGCTCGGTGTTCTCGGACTGACCATGCTGGTGGCAGGAATCGCGCAGGAGGTGAATGTGTCGGCAGCGGTCGGCGCATTCCTGGTCGGCATCGCCCTCTCCGGCCGGGTGGCGCACAACGCCCAACAGCTCCTCGCCCCGCTTCGCGACCTCTTCGCCGCCATCTTCTTTGTCTTTTTCGGTCTCTCGACAGAGCCCGCCAGCGTCCCGCCGGTCCTGCTACCCGCCGCAATTCTCGCGGTGATCACGATCGCGACAAAAACTCTCACCGGCTATGCCGCGGCGGCGGCAGCGGGCATCGGCCTGCCGGGGCGCTGGCGCACTGGATTCGCGCTAACGCCCCGTGGTGAGTTCTCGATCGTGATCGCCGGTCTCGCCGCGGGCTCGGGCATCGAGCCAAGGCTCGCGCCGCTGGCTACCGCTTACGTGCTGCTGACGGTAATCGCCGGCCCGATCCTGGCCCGAATGACGGATGCTGCCTGGTTTCGTCGTTGGATCGGCCTCAGGCAACAGCGGGTGCGGACGGCAAGCGACACGCCGGAGCGGTTCTGATGTCTGTGCCCGTCACCTCTCACTTGCGCTCGCCAGCGGCCCTTTCCAGCGTGCCAGCGGCCCATACCAGCTCGCCAGCGGCCCTTTCCAGCGTGCCACCGGCTCTTGTTACCCGTGCCGTGATGCCCGTCAGTTTTCCACTTGCGAAAACCGCCGCATGCTTCGACCATCGACCTCGACATCTTCGAGAAACATCTCTCTCGGACGCACCCATAGTGCGAACTCTCCATAGAGAGCGCGGTACACGACGAGGGGCTCCTCGGTCTCCGAGTGGGTAGCAGCTCCGATCACCTCGTACAGGTTGCCCTTGTAATGCCGATATGTTCCGGCGGGGATCTCGGCAAGGGATTCGATCCCGTCTGTTTCGATCCCGTCTGTTTCGATCCCGTCTGTTTCGATCCCGTCTGTTTCGAGCCCGTCTGTTTCGAGCCCGTCTGTTTCGACCATTTCAGAAGGCTAGCGTTTAGGCGTCTTCGGCATCGCGACGACCGTAGGCTGGACGCGTGACGGATATCCCCCTCCTCGGCCCCGTCGCCGCCCCGCAGTTGCAGGTGATGAGTTTCAACATACGTCGGCGGATGCCGCGCCTGTTGCCCGGTAATCCTGATCGGTGGAGCAAACGCCGGCCATTGATTTCTCGGCTTCTTGTCTCGGAGCTCCCGACGATCCTCGGGGTGCAGGAGGCTCTTCCTGACCAGGCCAAATACCTGCGCAATGCCCTCGGGGACAATTACCGGGCGATCGGTTATGGACGGAATACCGATCGACGCGGTGAAGGCTGTCCCCTGTATTACGACGGTCGCCGGCTCACGCTGCTGCGCTGGGAGCAGACCGCGCTCTCGGATACCCCGAGCGTCACCGGCTCCACTACCTGGGGCAACAAGGTTCCGAGAGTACTTATCGATGCCACCTTTCGTGACCGGATCACCGGCAACGAATTCAGGGCTTTGAACACTCATTTCGATCATCGATCCCGAAATGCGCGTATCCATTCCGCCTCGCTGGTGAGGGCGCTCGTCGGGTCCGGCACCCTTCCCGCCATCGTGACTGGCGACTTCAACACGAGTGTTGGTTCGCTCCCCTACGCTGCTATCACCGCCGAGGATACGCTCGTCGACACGTGGAATATCGCGGTAGACCGTGTCACGGACGCCTGGGGAACCTTTCTCGACTACCGACCGCCGCGACTTGATCACAAGCGCATCGACTGGATCCTCGCGACCCCGGGGATCTCGGTCTCCCGGACCGGCATCAACGTCACTCGATTCGACGGAAGCTGGCCCTCTGACCACGCGCCGGTGCAGGCGATTATCACCCTGCCCGGGTAAGCGCGCACACTTGATCCCGCTTCCCGCTCCCCCGTTGATCGGGGAAGAAGGTGCCTTGTGTTCGACATTATCCCGCGCCTCCGTCGAGACTCGGGGGCGTTGTGTCTTTTCGATAGTGCACTTCGGAGAGCAGTCCCTGGCGAGGATCTTCCGCTTAATCCATCCGGTGGACAGAAACACTGAGAGAGAAATCGACGACCGCCTCCTGAGCTGGACGAGCAATCTCAGTGAAAAAGCCGAAACCCAGGCTCGTGCCACAGCAATGATGTTATTCATCTCCCCTCGGCTTGCCCTCATGCCGGATACCCACCTTGGCCTCCTCGCGGGGTACCGCTCGCAAAACCTTCACTCTTGAGCAGCTTCGAGAGGCGATGGTTGGCATCAAATATCGGAACACCGAGGCGTCCTCGACGAGATTTCGATGGCCCATAAGCCCATCGACCAGGTGATGGCTGAGGCGGCTGAGCTCGTAACCAACGTGTGCACGCTGCACCAGATGGTGATTGAGAAAGCGACTAGCACTCCAAATGTGGCGTTGCGAAGAAGGCTCCAGGGCGTTCCATCTGTGCGCGAGCTTGGGTGTGAGCTCGTGCCGAGCGTGGGCGCGAGCCCGACCCTGTGCCCGGCACGAGTTCGTACAAGGGTCGCTCCGGCACCCGGCACCCAGCATCCTCTCGGGCATACCCTCAGCTCGCCGCAGCACGGAGTTCTCGCAGGGCTGCGCTCTTGGATGGCAGAGGAATCGGCACCTGGTCGGGGTCCACATCGATCGGAGGAATCAGGACGAAACCCCTCTCCGCTTGCTGGATCTCCCAGTGATTGTTGTGGCAGAGCAGATGATGATGTCGGCAGAGCAGGATTCCATCGTCGATGTTCGTGCTGCCGCGGTCTCGCGACCAGTGTTTGGTGTGGTGGGCCTCGGTCCAGGATGGCGGTCGGTCACATCCGGGGAACATGCATCCGCCATCGCGAACCGCGAGAGCTTGCCGTTGCTTACGCGTGTACAGCCGACGGTCGCGGCCTACGTCGAGCGCGTGACCACTGTCGTCGAAAAGAATCGGCTCGATGGTCGACGAACAGAGCGCGCGTTGGATGGTCTCGATGCTCACGGGATCGAGCTGGCCCTCGAGGTGGCCGTGAGCGTGAGGGTGGCCGTAGGCAGGGCCCTGAGTATGGCCCGCGCTCGCACCCATGGCCTCGCCATCGCTCTCGTCGAGAGCCGCATTCAGCACGAGCAGATGCACAACGGGTGCACCCGATCCCAACAGCTGGGACGAGTCGGCAGCCGCACCCTGGCGAAGTAGTTCCACGAACACGTCGGAGGCAAGCTGCGCCGTCGACCGAGGATCGTCGGTGATCTGCTTTGCTCGCTCGAAGTCGGTGCTGCCAGCATCCACGAATCGCGGCCCGCCACGTCGTGGTGACGTTGCCCGATCCCAGAGGTCTGAGGTGATCGTGGCGGTCTCGGGATCCATCAGCCACGTCAATCGGCTCATTCCGTCGGGAAGACGGGTAAAAGTGAGGCTGCGCGCGTCACGTCGCTCGTTCTCACGTTCGGCGATGCCCGCCTCGTCCAACTCGTCCCGTAGTTCGCGGGCACGCCGAAAAAGGCGATCAGTATCGAGAGTCTCCGATTCGCTGCACAGCCGTTTGGTTGCCTCCGCAAGAGCGCTTTCCGAAACTCGGGCGCTCGGTTCGCCGAGGCCGGCCCGGATCGAATCAGCAGCCCCGACAGAAAGGGCACCCTGGCCCACCGCCTGCCCAAGGGCGTGCCGCCAGGAGTGCGGATCGGTAGCATCCTGCACCAGGGTGCCGACGCGCACCGCTGCGGCCGCTTCTCGCCCCGAAAGTCCGGTGGTAACGCGAACTAGCTCGATCGCCGTTCGATAACCGGTGCGCTGGGCTAGCCCATCGTGGCCGAGAGATATCGCGGATCGTCGCGCTATTTCGCCGGCGATCACCGCCGCTGTTGTGCCCATCAGGCGCTGGGCGTCAGCTGATCGTCGAGCGACCTGAAGGAGGGCATCGTCAGCGAGGGCGCGATAGGCCGTGACATCCCTCGACAACGCCTCGGCAGCAGCTACTGCGGAGTTGAACTGTGGAAGGAGGTCGGGGGTGGACATAACTCAATCTTTCACCTTCGAACGTATGTTCGATAGATGAGGTGGCGAATCTGTAGACAACATTTTTGAGGTGGTTTGGTGGACGAGAGGTGTTCTAGCGGTGTCCACAGGAACACTAGTAGCCGGCCAACAGGAACACTGGTGGCCGGTAAAACGCGAATCGGCCCGGTGGGGAAAAGCTGGCCCAGTGGAAAAAAGGTGGCCAAGAAGAGGCGAGGTGGCGCGACTAAGACGTAATGCGCGCCGGGGAATTCCCGAAGCGGGGTACGAGTTGCGCCTCCCATGAGCAATAAAGTAACCATGTACGGAGCCGAATGGTGCATCGACTGCCGCCGTTCGAAGAAGGTGCTCGACACGCTTGGTGTGGACTACGACTACGTGGATCTCGAAGCAGACCTCACCGGTGCCGACCGCGCAATCGCTATCAGCGGGCGCACCAACATCCCGGTGATCCAATTCACCGATGGAAGTCATTTGGTGGAGCCGAGCGATTCAGAGCTGCGGGAGAAAGTCACTTCTTCTCAATGAGGTGCTTCAGGTGCGCAGTATCCGGTCCCGGTGATCCTCGCTAACGCTTATGGGGTTCGATCCGAGCGCATCGCGGGCTTTCCCAATAGCGCCCCCGGATCCGTCGTAACCACCTGTGTGATTCATTTGTCTCTGCCAGCCAAAGTGCATGCCCGTGCCGCGCACGCACGACAAGGCCCCAACCTCGAGTTGTGATCCGGAACGGGCCACTCAGACCCGGTAAAAGCTAACGCGATCCGGCAAGTGCTCCCGGTGAGTGGCGAGCGGAACACGTTCACTGGGTGAGGGCATGTCGTTCTCGCCAGTCACCAGGCATGCTCGATGGCAACAGCGAGCAGGTGAGTGGGATCGGCCGCACGGGTGAAGGCGGCACTGGCGGCCCCGAGGTGACGGTTCTGCTCAACAGTGATACCGACTCCGCTTCAATTCTGACCGGAACTGCCCTCGCTCACCCGGGCACAGGCCACCTGATTATTCCGGTCTGGCCGTGAAAGTCGGCGACACTACTGCCCCAGCACCCGCTCGAACGCGCCCTCCACGACCGCCCAGGGAATTCTCTCCTGCTCGAGGCGCACGGAAGGCCCGTAAGTGCTCGACCGAAGCATCTCGAGAACGGCTTGTTCGGGCTCGGTGAGCAGCGACAGCAACTGCACATTCTGATCCGGTTCGCTCGCCCACAGCGTGCGATTGTCGAGCAGTGTCGTCTCATCCATCAGGATCGACTCTGCCCGCGGAAAATAGCTGCGGAACCGATTGAGGATGGCGAAACCGTGCGTATCGAGATCGCCCCAATACACAATGCGCGCGGATGCAAGCCAGGACAACCGGCTCAGGACATCCACTGCGTAGCCCTGTTTCGCGATCACGACCGCGCCCTCGATATCACCGAATGAGTAGGCACACTGCAGGTTTTCGCAGACGATCACGACCCGCGGATGCCAGCGCAGCGCGGCGAGTACGTCCGGCTCTGCAGAGAAATCGCCCAGGCCAGCGAGCCCTGCTCTGAGTTGGGGATCAAGCACCCGAAGGGTCAGCAGCTTTTCGAGAGTTCGCAGGCCGAACCCCTCCTGCTCGTCGCCCGCGGTCGCCCGCCGGAGCGCTGTGCACAGTGCGCGGTGAGTCTCGAACCATTTGCTGTCGACTCCGGGGATCGGCAGCTGCCGCGGAAGCAGGCCGGAGGTCGGATGCCGCGCGACCCAGCGCAAGAATTGCCGCGTCTGCTGCCACTCGAGCGATGACAGAGACACAAGTCGAGTGAAGGTTTTTCGATCAAGAGGTTGAACCGCGGGCCAGTCGGCTGCCAGCTGCTGCAGCCGCTCGATTGCGCGATTCCACTCCTTCGCCCGCCCGACGAAGGCCGCCAACTCCGGTGCCGAAATAAATCGGATGTGGGTGGGTATGAGTTGCGAGCCGGTGCGCCAGAGTCGTTGTGCCGTCACGATGTGCAGGGAATCCGCGAGGTCCATCCACTGCCGTGCCCACCGCGCCGTCCCCTCGAAATTGGTGAGGGCCTCCTTCTCGTCGGGCGCACCGAGCGCCAACGAGAGGGGCCAGGAGCCGGAGCCGTCGGTCGACCAAAATAGGAAGTTTTTCTCGAAGCGAACCGCGGCCTCGCCGCGCACCGTCGCGAGCGACTTCATGCGGCGGGGCCTGCGAGATTCGTGATTTCGAGGAGACTGAGCGAAGATTCGTTGCGGTTTCGGATGGTGACGAGGGCAGCTCCTCCGATGAATTCGCTGAGCGTCTGAACCATTTTCAACGGTGTCGCGAGAATCATCTGAAACCCGAAGCGCTCGAAAATACGCATCGATCCTTCGGTGAATTCGGCATCCGCCTTGTCGAACGCCTCATCGATGATCACGGTGCCGTACTGCGGGGTCACCGCTTTGCGCCCGCCCAGCTGATAGCGAAGCGCGGCGGCAAGCGCGAAGGTCACGAGCTTGACCCTCTGGCCTCCCGATCGCCCATCCCCGGACGTGTGGATGTCGACCACCACACCGTCGGAGGACTTTTCGAGTCCCTGGAATTCGACGTGTTTCCGCACATCCAGAACGAGCTCTCGCCAGGTGCGGTCGGCAAAGGAACTGCTCCCGAGTCTCGTGACGAGTGCGTGCAGCGCCTCGTATTTCGCTTCGGCCTCGGAGGCGGATGCCGTGAGCGAGTTCTCGAGAATGCCCTGCACATCCAGCCGAAACTTCTTCACCTCTGGTAAAAAACGCTCCTTGACTTTTAATTCCAGATGAGTTCCCGTGTTGAAGTCGACGGAGGCAAGTGAATCGTTCACCGGCTGGATGCGCTTGCGCACCTCCTTCTGCTCCTGGGCCATCAGTTGCACCAGCTGCGCGAGGTTCTGGTTTGACTGGGTCTGCAGCAGTTCGCGGAAGCGACCCTGAAAGCGGGGAAGGCCGTCGAATTCGATCGTCTCGAGAATGCGCAGAAAATCCGGTGTGCTCGCGACAGTCGTGTCTGTATCCGCCACGTCGGCTGGCCACTCCGCGGAGAAGGCAGTGAAGATACGTACGAGTTCCCCCTCCGCCTCGCCGATCGTGCGTCTCACCGCGTCCAACTCACGACTGATCGCTGTCGTCATTTTTGCCACGGACTCGCCGAGCTTGTCGAGTGCCACCGAGCGGGCGAGCGCGGTGAATCTCTCGTCGAGTCGCAATCGGGTGGATGCCCCTATCGGTTCGAGTTCGGACTGTTCCGACTGCGCATCACCGAGCCCAGTCCGCCGCCGGGCAGCCTCGTCGCGTTCGGCACTCACGCGCACCGCCGCAGAATTGGCGGCCTGCCGTGCTTCCTGAGCCTCGCGGCCGAGCGAGTCGAGCCGACGATCGAGGCCGGCCAGCTCACCGGACGCCGCGGAATACGTCGCAACCTGCGTCTCGAGATCGTGGATCCGGACGATGCGGGCCTCCGCATTCACGTCATCCCAGTGCAGGTTTCGGATGTACTGGCAGGCCTCCAAACGCGCGCCGATATCGGCCTGTCGGGAGATCACAGAGTCGAGAGACGCCTTCGCGGCATCGAGCTCGGCGAGCAGTCGAGTCTCGTCCTGTCGATACAGCTCGTTTTTGTCGTGGTTGTCGAAACCGAGCACCCAGGATCGTCGGTCATCCACCGTGTTTCGATCGTCCTTTTCGTGGCGGGTTCGCGAGTGTTTAATCTGGCCGGTCGGCGTGATGGCTCGGTCGCTGGATCGGAAAGCGGCGATACTTTCGGCACAGTCATAGTCGAATCGACGGCTCAGTTCGGAGTTCAGCCAGGGTTCGAAATCTCCGACCAATACCTCGATCTTGCGTACGACCGACGTGCGCGAGACGCTCAGCACCGGTTCAACGGATGACGTGGACACACGGTTGTACAGGAGCTTGCGGCCGAGATGGTGAGAGTCGATGTATTCGGATGCCACCGTATAGACTGCCTCCGGCACGATTACCGAGCGGGAGAACCCGCCGAGAAGCCGCTCAATCGCCCCGCGCCAAACGGCGTGTTCCGCCGGCACCTCGAGGAGTTCCGCCACAAAAGGAAGTCGTTTGGGGGCGACGTTTAGCGCGGTGGCGAGTCGGTCTCGCAGCTCCAGGTCCCTGCTGTCGATGTTGGAGGGCTGGCGAGCAAGGGCGGCGAGCTGGGCTCGCACGGTGTTGAGCTCGTCGACGGCATCGCGTTCGACAACGCGGGCTTCAGCGCGGCTCTCGCTCACGGACTCGGCCGCTGCCGCAATCGACTCCGCCTCGCCCTGTGCCTGGGACACAAGATCGGCAAATTCCGCCGCGTTCGACGGCTCGGAAGATCCGAGCATCCGCAATTTCTCCTGGAGCAACACTCGCGCCCGCTTCGGCGCGGCGAGCTGCTCGGTGAGGCTCGCGATCTCGGAGCGCCAGGCCTGGAGCTGGAATCCACCCGCCTGCCCGTGCTGCTCGCGGAGGGCGCGAAGCTGCCCGTCGAGGTCATCTGCAGAGGTGGATGCCTGCGCCATTAGGGCGCTCTCGGCGACGATTTCGCGATCGAGACGTACGATTTCGCGCTCGTGCACCTCGATCGACTTCGCCACGCGAAAGGCATCGGTCGATGCCAGATCGGAGGCCAGCAGGCCGGCAGCGGCCAGCGATTGCTGTCGAAGCCGATCCAACTCTCGAATCGGACCGAGCCGTTCCACTTGCCGTTCGGCGCGCTGCACGGAGCGGTACGCATCCTCGAGCTCGACAAACTGCTCGACGGTGCGCTGTGCCGCTGCGAAAGTCGCGGGCTCGTCGAGCATGAAGTCGCGTAGCAGCGTATCGAGGTTTGCCAACCCCTTCGTCGACTGGGTCTTGTGCAGCAGGCGCAGGGCGCGATCCCCCGAGATGCCGAGCCGTCGGGTGAATTTGTCGGCGAAGCTCGAAAAGTCTGAGGAGGCGAAAATGGGGGTGAGCCTGCTCTTCACCACCCGCAGGTTGAGGCCATCGGCCACGACGTCTTCGAGCGCTCGCAGGTCGAAATCGCTGTCGAAAATGATGCTCGTCTTGGTGATGCTGTCGTCGCTGTTCACGCCGCGCGCAGCCCAGAAAACCCGCACCAGCGTCGTCTCAATGCCGAGGCCGTCGCTGAATCGCAACCCGATCGCCGACCACGTCGCGCCCGGCCGCAGATATTGGGTGGCCACTTCTCCCGAGGTCTCGTCGGTGTTGCGCGACCACGCGCCGCGGATGTAGCTGGTCAGATTGCGGTCTCGTCCCTTCGCGTTCGTGTCGCGAGCGGCCGCATTGAGGTCGAGCCATTTCGCCGGCACGAGCACCACGGAGATCGCGTCGAGCAGTGAGGACTTACCGGATCCGGATGCACCGGTCAGCAGAAAGCCGCGATCCGAAATCGGCACCGCGTGATGGCCAGCAAAGGTGCCCCAGTTGACGAGCTGCAATCCGACCAGTCGATGCTGTCCGGGATGCGGCCGGCCGGTGCTCTCATGCTCCCAGAACTCGCTCAGGTCGGAGTCATCCAGAATCTGCAGTTCGTCACTCATCGAGGGGGTCGCTCTCTTCCGCTGGCACGCCTTCTGACTCAGATACGTCATCTGACGCCGCGGTGAATTGCTCAGTGGAGTCGGTGAATCGCTCATACGAGTCGGTGAGCGCGGCGATCTGCTCCGGTGGAAACAGGATGCGCAAAACGGGTGAGATCTCGAAGCGCGCCTCGGTCGTTGTCGAACGCAAGATGCCGCTGTCGCGCATTTTTTTGACCGCCCCGTTGATCCGCTTGAGGTGGATCGAATGATCGGATGTTGCGTCCCGCTGGTAGGGCTGGAGCTGGGCCGTGATGTCGTCCAGTCCCACGATCGCCCGGTTGCCGGTGCCGGTGACCGTCGACAGTTGCTGGCGCAGGAAGAGCAGGAGGGCGCTGTCAATGAGCGTGAGCGGCACCCGGCGGAGCAGCTTCGGGAAGGTAACGTCGGCCTCCGATGCCTGCTGGCAGAAGGCAACGCGTTCCGCGTCATCCACCATGAGGGTCAGGAAAATCTCCGAGAGGTACTGCCGCACCACGGCCTGATTACGCAGGAGAGCGGCCCACACCAACTCATCCGCCGATCCGTCCAGGAAGGGTCCGCGAATGAGCCTGACAAGGGCCCGTCTGGTGTCGACGTCGAATTGGCCGGTGTCGCCGACGAAGAGCGCGGCGGAGTCGGCGTTCTCTTCGGGATGCACCGTTAAATTCGTCTCACTCAGGTCAGCGCTCATCGGTGGTTCCGTTCAACGCAGTGAAGAGCAGCCGGGGTACTTTGGCAAATCTGGCCGGATCAGAATTCCATTGCACTGTCTCTGTCTGCCCGTCTCTCTTGATTGCTGTACCCGAGTCTTGCCGTTGAAGCGCAATGTAGACGAGGCCGACGACGCTGCCGAATCCCTGGGTCGCGGGAAAGCGCGCAAGCACATCCGCAACGCTCACCACGGTCGCGAATTCGAGAGCGGATGCCACGTTTTGCTGCAGCTCGCGCATATCGATCTCGCTCTCCCGGATGATCGCGAGGATCTGGGCGAGATCGATGTCGTGCGCCACGTTCTCGACGAGACCCGGCGGCCGCTCACCGTCGTCGCTGAATGGCGTCCACTGGCCCACCGACGAGAGTTCGGACTGGCTGAGTCCGAGCTCGAACCCCGAGAAGCGGTGCACCGGCACGGTCTCACTGATCACCCCGAAACGCCGCTGGGCAACAGTGAGCAGCCGAGTAACCGTGCGCTCCTCCTCGTACTCGCGTCGCTGCACAAAATTGCGAAGCGAGCGAGAGAGTGAGACGTACACCTCGTGCACCTCGCCACCGCGCTGGCTGAGACTCGGAACGAGATCCCGCAGGAAATCCTGTTGCGCGGTTGTCAGCTCACTGACGAACGATCGACTGAGCACCGTTTCGATCGCGGCATCCAGCCCGGCGCTGCGCTCGAGATCGGTGAGCAGTGCGTAGAAGGCCTGAAAGCTGCGGCCGGCTTCCTGCTCGGCGAGCACATCGACGCCGCGAAACAGGGCCTCGAGCACATCGCCGCGACCGCCGTCGTTCTCGATGATGTCCTTGCGAAAGCGCACGTTCAAGCGTTCGATCTCGCGTCGCACGCGGGCAAAATCGGCGGGCAGCTGGTCGGCGAGCGAGAGGATGTCCCGCACCCGCTCGAGCGCGACGCGGTCATCGACAGTGCCGGAGCGTCCGTCCCGGATGGCGGCGATGCGCGCATCGAGCCGATCCCGGTCGCGCTCGAGCGCCTCGACCCGAGAGGCGACATCCTCATCCGTGTCGACCACCAGCTGGTCGAGTTGCGACATCACCGTGGTGAGTCGGCTCTCCGTCGCGGCCTTCGGCGGCGTCTCGAGGTCCGACACGATGCCGATGGCCGCGAGTGCTTCGCTGGATAGCTCGTATGTCTCGTCGCCGCCGATCTCCCCCGGCCGACGCTCCAGGTATCCCTGGTTCAGCCAGGCAGCGCAATACTGCTGAGCGGTCTGCGGCAGGTCGTACCCGGCGCCCCTCAGCGCAACGACGTCATCGTCGATCCGCTCGAAGAGCATCGGCGCCGGCACCCGAGTCTTGCCGGATTCGACAAAGTTACTGCGAAGAATGGCGAGGATGACGTGAGCATTTTGGGCCCGGATGAGCTGCCAGGCCGCTTCCTCGCTCAACCGCCTCAGTCGGGTCGCGGAGGTGACGATCTGCGCCGCGGTCTGGCTCATGTTTCGAGGGTAGTGGCTCGGAAGGGTTGTCGTCGTTCGGGGAGTGCAGGCTTCCCCGCCCGCATCCGGTTCCGCATCCCCATCCGCACCTCTGCGGCTGTTAGTGACACGTGCGCCTAAACGTTTGGGCGCACGTGTCACTAAAGGGAGCGGAGGTGGAGACCTTCGCACTGTGAGCGCTGTAGGAGTCGACGGCGCCCGGGCTTGAACCAGCGACCATGGACTTTTGACTCATCGAAAAGCGTCGTGCGCAAGCCATTTCACTGTAGCTATTCCACCGAACCCAATCACCCCAGCCCCAGCCAGCATCAGAAGCGGTTTCACGCCCAGGTATAGGAGCGGAACGATGCAGCCGACAGGAGAGACGCAGGGTTGATTGGCGATCGAGCGGAAAGTGAAAATCGCGACGACTATGATTGCCACCGAAAACCAGAGCTTCAAGAGGTCGCCCGCGGTGGGTCCGCGCGCGCCCTTTCGCGCCGCGGGTGCCTTTTGCTGCGAACGGTCAACCGTAAGGGCTGGAGAGCACCGGGGTGCGGCCGACGTTCGGGAACGGGGTGTAGCCGCCGCCGGTTTGCGCGGAGTTCCGACGTCCGCGACAAGGCGCTCGAAACGCGGCATCACGCGGAGAGTGTTCGCAGTCTGGGGATCGACATGCCACGTTTTTGGTTCCTCCGCGGCGAGCTTGAGCAGCGACAACTTTGTGTCGCTCAGGTTTTGTGGCTGAGCCTTTAGCCAGGCCACGAGCTTGAGAGCGTTGAGCACCACCACAGGGCGATTGTGTGGAGAGCGCTTATCATTCACCGACTGCGGATCGACGAGGGCGACTACAGGCCCCACGGAAACGGGAAACTCTGCCTTCGCCGAGAGCCTCTTTGCCACATCAGCACCATCACGTCGGCCATCTTGAAGATGTCGAAGTGCGCTCTTATTGATCCCGAGCGCGTGGTCGACGACCCAGATGTTGGCGCCAGCGTGGTGCTTGGTATTGATCACGAAGACGCCCCCGGGACCGATGACCAAATGGTCGACATCCTTGGTTCGTGCACCGATCGGAACGGAGTGCCTGACGAACCATTCCGGGCCGAGCGCGGAGAGCATCCGCCCGACCTTGATCTCGCCGAGGGCGCCCTGGTACCACGGCCACGCGTCGTCATGGAGGATGACCCGTTGCGGGGTCCTCAGCGAAGGGTCTCGGGATTCCGCCTTGGTCTGAATTTCGAGACACTTCAATGCAACGGCATAGCCGGCCTCCCGAGACGACAGCGACTGGATGCCGGCGAAGTCGGTGTGCTTGCCAGCGTGATCAGTAAACGTCATGTTTCCCCAACCCTGAGGATATCGAGCGATACTCTGTAACGCACTCCCCCAGTGCAGGGTAGATTCGATGATGGCCTAGCTCAGGATTTGTCGGGCCGAAGCGTTCTCGACACGTTTGATAGCCATCCGTTGCTACCATCCAATCGTGGCCATCACCGAACTCGACCGTCGACGAATCAGCTCCTGGTGCGAAGCTCGGGTGCCAGCAGATCTTCGCGACGAGATCCTCGTTTCGGCCAGTTTTCGCGGTAATTCCGCGGTAATCACCGAGCGACGGCCACCGTGGCGCGAAGACTTCGGGCCCGAATGGTCCTCGAGGCGAATCGCGAAGCTGACCGTGGACCCGGCTGTGAACACGTGGATTCTGTATGCCACCGACCGGAACGATCGCCTGCTCAACTACTCGCGTGATATCGGTGTGGGGGTCTCCCTCGTGGAGATCCTGGCGGAGTTGCAGGCGGATCCAACAGCCATCTTCTGGGGCTGACTACCACTCCTCCACAGCGGCGCACGGCCGGCGACTATCCACAGGAAGTGCTGTTCAGGAGATGGTTAGCACGCAGGAATGTCGGTGTTCGGTGCGAGAGTCAGTGCATGCAAAGAACCACCGTGACCGCCGCTCCACCGGTGGACCGAGCGTGCGCGGATGCGACGAATCGTGTCAGCCGCACGCTCATCGACAGCGAGCTCATGCACAGCACGCTCACCGACAGCGAGCTCATGTTCGCCCTAGCGGAACAGTTCCAGACGCGACGGGCGACGGATGCGACCATCGTGCGACTGATCGCGGAGGTGACCGAACGGTCTCGGCCGAGTCTAGGTCGGCTCGGTCTCGCACATCGGATGATGGATTCCAGTGCTGCCTCTTCCCTCATCCGGGTGGGGCGAATCGGGCGGCAGGAAGCTGCCCGGTTCGTTCGCGTTGCCACCGCGACATCCCCGACGCTCAGCATCACCGGCGAGACGATAGCCCCTCGCTATCCGCGTCTTGCGGCTGCCCTCGATGATGGCACGGTGGGAATGGATGCCGCGGCCGCCATCGTCACCAACCTCGACCAGGCCAGCCCTCGAGCCCATCCGGACGATGTCGCGTACGCAGAAGAGGTGACGGTCGACTTTGCTTGCACAGCGCCGGCTGACCTGGTGCGCACGTTGGCGGTCCAGTGCCGTGACCGCCTCGACACCGATGGCATTGAACCCCGCGAAGAAGAACTGATTCGTCAACGGAAACTGTCGATCACAGAACTGGCCAATGGCATGCACCGAATGATTTGGGATATGGATCCGCTCACTGCCGCATCCGTCCGCGGTTACGTCGACGGGTACGTCGAGAGCGTCTTCCACACCGGCCGGCGGAATGAGACGGGTGACCGCACGAACGGGGACGGTGCGGATGCGATACAGGACCTTCTCGACGACCCACCGACCCTTGCCGAGGAGTTGCGAGACCCGCGTACCCGCGCGAATATCGCGTCGGATGCTGTGCTGGCGCTGTTCGGGCATGTTTCGAACTGTGCCTTCGCAGCGAGTCCGCTGCCGAAAACCACCCTCGTCGTGCGGCTGACCCTGGATGATCTGCTCTCCGGTCTCGGCGAAGCCCGTCTTGACGGCATCGACCATCCTATTTCGGCGGGAACGGCGCGACGGATGGCCGCAGAAGCTGGCATCATCCCGATCGTGATGGGCGGGCCGAGCGAAGTGCTGGATCTGGGGCGGGAACAACGCCTGTTCAACAGGAAGCATCGCCTCGCCATCGGTGAAACGTATTCCGCCTGCGCGGGATGTGGCCGACCGGCCTCGTGGACTGAACTGCATCACATCGATTGGTTCGTGCGGGACGGCGGGTTGACGAACCTGAAGAACGCGATTCCCCTGTGTTCGTCCGATCACCACGCAGTCCATGCAAACGGATGGGAGGTTTCTGTTCGGGGTGGAGTTGCCTGGTTCATTCCGCCGAGCTCGATCGATGTTTTCCGCACACCGAGGCGCGGCAGCGTGCTGCCGCGCCTCGAATTCCGGCGTCGACAGTGATGCTGCACCCGGCCACCCAGTACGCGACAGAAAATGCGCCACCTTCCGATGCATAGTCATGTCGCGCAAGCTCTCAACGGGGTAGCCGTCCCCCTGTGTTTTTGAGTCAGCGCCGCCGCAGTGCCTCTGGGCCGGTACTCCTGATTGCGGTGGTGGCAGTGGCTTCTGCTCCCCCGGTTGCGCCCCTTTCGACCGGGCAGGGTGTCATCACTCAGCTCGTGGTCGGGGACACACTCGATTTGACGGTTGGTGGGGTGGGCTCAGTGGGGTGGGGACGCGCATGCCCCACGTTGTGTAGACACACTGTCGAACACGCCACGCCGGAACAGCGCATGGGGCCGGAGGCATCCGCTCGGCTGAAGCAGCTGGCGCCCGGTCGAGTCAACTCTGCTCTGGCGTCTGACGTGAAGCGGCTCTACCGGTACGACTGCACGCTGGCGATGCTGGTCACGGCGAGAATATTGCCGGATATGAGACCGCAGCGGCGACCACGGAGCGGGCCGAAACCGCACGGCTTGGGTTATGGTCTGAGGCCTGCGGCTCACTCGCGCAGGCCCACCGCCACGCCGCACGGGTGCTTTCGCGCGACCTGATAAATCATTAGTTTTGAGGCATGGATCCCAATTACATTTCCGCCCTCGCCGGTTTTGGGGTGCCCGTACTCGTTCTGTGGCTCGTTCTGGTGATTGTCGGCTTCATCATGTCTGCCTTCGTGACCAGTCTTTTTGTACGCCTGGTCATCCGGTTCATGCGTAAGTCACTGGATCGCGAGTATCGCTATCTGCGAGGCGACTACACCGCCTACGGTTCGAAGCGCGCACCGAATACTGTGCCGCGGGATTGGTGATTAACCGACGCCGGGTTACCTTCGGGCCAAGGTTCTGGATCGTGGCTCCGCTCGTGCTTCTTACTTGCTCCCTCGTCGTGGTGATGGTGGGCGCAGCGCTCGCCCCACCCTCCTCGCACCAGACGCTGGATGTCGCAATAGGACCACTGCCCACACCCCGCATCTCGGCACCCCCTGTGACGCCAACGGACTCCTTCTCCGCCGAGTCGGCTACCGATCCGAAGACGGTCACCGTGCCCGCGGAGGATGCTTCGGTGGCCATCCTCGACTCCTCGACGACCGATCAAACGACTGCCTTCGCCCTGCTCGCAACTGTTCCGGTCAAGGGTCCCGCTCCGATGACCGGTTATGTGCGGACCGCGATGTTCGGCACGGCCTGGCTCGACGAGGACCGAAACGGATGCGACACCCGCAACGACATGCTGCGCCGCGACCTCACGGCAATCGTCAAATCCGGCAGTTGCCGTGTACTGAGCGGGCGGCTGGTCTCTCCGTACACCGGCGGGGTGATTTTCTTCGTTCGCGGCAATCGCACCTCCACCGCTGTGCAAATCGACCATGTCGTCTCCCTCGGGGACGCCTGGCGAACGGGAGCACAACAGCTCACTGGGGCCCAGCGTGTGGCATTGGCTAACGATCCGATCAAGCTCTTCGCGGTGGATGCCCGCTCGAACGCGCAGAAGAGGGATGGAGACACCGCGACCTGGCTCCCCGCATCCAAGCCCTTTCGGTGCACCTCCGTGAGCCACCAGGTTTCGGCGAAGGCGACCTATGGGCTGTGGGTGACGCAGGCCGAACACGACGCGATGGCGCGAGTGCTGTCGGATTGTGCATCGATGCCAGCGGTAACGTCGCCGTTCGTACCCACTTCGGTGCCGAAACCCGTCGTCGTGGTTACTCCTGTTCCTGCGGCGAGTCCCGTGAAAGTGGCTCCCGCACCTGCACCATCGTCATGCGACCCCAACTATTCCGGACGGTGCGTACCGGTCATGAGCGATGTGGATTGCGCCGGCGGCAGCGGCGATGGCCCCGCCTACCTCACGGGCACAGTTTCCGTGATCGGATCGGATCACTACGGCCTCGACCGCAATCACGATGGAATCGCCTGTAACTGAGCGCCGAAAGCATCCTCAACACCGGATCTGCGGAGTCGAATGCTAACGCGCGACCGTGGTGGCGCTGAAGTTCGGGCTAGTCGCGCGCACGGGCCTGTGGTCGGCGCTGTGCATCGCGTGCGGGGGCGCGCCAATCAGCAGTCCGGCACTGCTCCGGTCATTCCCGCGCCGACAGGTGCTCGTGAATTCCGAGCCAGACACCATCGGTGAATCCGAGCACGATGGTCTCCCGCTCTCGAGAGGTCTCCGCAACGCCTGCCAGCTTCGCTTTCGTCTCGACGTCGTGGCTGAACACTGCGATCGATCCAAATAGCTGGATTCGCCGATTTGTCGAGGAGCACGACAAAACCTGGAATCCCTCGTTCTCCCAGTCGGCCCAGAGCTTTTCGTAGGCCTCCCGCGACTCGAGTCGATGGTCGACGTTGTGGAACAGGAATGTCGCGTCGGGCGCGAATCCAGCGAAATAGGCGTCCCGCCGATGGTGTGCGAAATCGTCGATGATGCGATCGACCGCGCTGAGAGCATCCGCTTCTGTGCCCGCGTCGGTGTCAGTCATGCCGGTGTCAGTCATGCCAGTGTCAGTCATGCCAGTGTCGGTCATGCCGAAGTTCCGACTCGTCGCGCCGCGACACGGGCGGCGGTAGAACCGTAATCCGTTTCGATCGCCTGGGGCGCGCCCGCCCGGCTCGGAACCCCGCGCGGACCGTCGTCGCCGAACACATAGCGCGGCTCGGGGAACAGCCAGAGCGCACCAAGGTACAGCACAGCACCGGCGACCACCGCGACAGCGAGGCTCAAGTCGATACCGCCACCGACGTTGATGAACGGTCCGATGATGATCGGCGGATAGTTCGCAAACAGCAGTCCGAGAGCGGCCGCCCCGAGCCACGCGACTAGGCCGCGCCAATTGATGCCGTTGGCGAACCAGTAGGTGCCACCGATCTCACCGCGGTTGAAGACCTGCAGGTCGCGTGGACGGAAGCTGCCGCGGCGCACGATGTAACCGATGGCCATGATCACCATCCACGGGGTCGTGGTCACGATGATGGCGCCGACGAAGGCGTTCACGGCGCCGAGCAGGTCGAAGAAGATGCGACCGGTGAGGATGAACAGGAATGCCACGACGCCGATACTGATAGTGGCCTGAACGCGACTGAACCGGGGGAACACGGAAGAGAAATCAAGACCGGTGCCGTACAGGGATGTCGTGCCGGTGGAGAGGCCGCCGATGAAGGCGACGACCATGAGAAGCACCGCGTACCAGATCGGGGAGGCCTGGATCAGGGCAACGACGTAATCGCTCTTGCCGGCGACGATCGTGGCGGTTGCGACGCCGAAGAGGAACGGGATGAGGGTGAGCAACTGTCCGAACAGGGTCGCGGCGAGGAGTTTGCGCGGCGGCGTATTGCGCGGGATGTAGCGGGCCCAGTCTCCGAGGAACGCGCCGAACGAGATGGGGTTGGAGGCCACGATGAGGGCGGCGGCCACGAAGGTCGCCCAGAAGCCTCCGAGCGCAAAGCCCTTCGGTCCTGGATCGTAGGAGCTGTCGAACGTGCCGCTGAAGGCGACGATGGCGAGCAGGATCAGGATCGTGTTGGCGATTACTGCCGTCTTGTTCACCAGCAGCATGAACTGGAAGCCGAAGACGACAACGACGATGACGATCACGCCGATCACGCCGTAGACGAGGGTGCGCAGACCAAGAGAGTCGGGGATGCCACCGAGCCGGGTGAGCGCTCCGACGAGCGCGTCACCGCTCACCCAGACGGAGATCGAGTAGAACGCGACCGCCGTGAGTAGCGAGAGGAAGGATCCGACGATCCGGCCGCGCACGCCGAAGAAAGCGGCGGAGGAGACGGCATTGTTGGTGCCGGTCTTCGGGCCGAACAGTCCCATCGGCATGAGGAAGATCGTGCCGATCAATACCCCGGAAACGGTGGCGAGCACCGCCTGCCAGAACGAGAGGCCGAGCACGATGGGGAAGGTTCCGAGAAGGACGGTGGCGAAGGTGTTGGCCCCGCCGAATTGGATGCGAAGAAGGTCGAGCCAACTGGAGGTGCGGTCAGCGTCGGGGATGGTGTCGACCCCGTGGGTTTCCACCTCGATGATGCTTGGGCGGGGGTTGACGACCACGGATTCGTCAGTAACGGCATTGTTAGGGGTCATGGCTTCGCTCTCGATCGGGTGCGGCTCCGGATTTGCCGACACTAGCGGATAATTTGCCTTCTATGCAATAGTTATTGACCATGAGGATACGAGAGATCGTTGACCTGTCGGTGGTGGTCAATGCCGACACACAGGTCTACCCGGGGGACCCGGTGCCGAGATTCGACCCGCACAGCACAGTCGAGCGCGATGGCTTCAACCTGCTGTCGGTGAGCATGGGGTCGCAGACGGGCACGCATGTGGACGCCCCGTACCACTTCGATGACGCGGCACCCAAGCTGGACGAGCTGCCGCTCGAGCGCTTTGTGGGCACCGGTGTCGTCGTCGACGCTCGCGCGGCAGGCGCACGAGGTCGCATCGGCTGGGAGTATTTCAGCGCGTACGAGGCCGAGCTGGTTCCCGGGACGATCGTCTTGCTGCATACCGCCTGGAGCACGCACTACGGCACCGCCCGGTACTTCGAGAACCCCTTCCTCGACGCCGACGCCTGCGCTCATCTGATTGCGTTGGGCATCCGCACCGTCGGCATCGATGCGCTGAACATCGACGAGACTCCCGACGATGAGCACCCGGGAGAGGGCTTTCCGGTGCACCACTTTCTCGCCGACGTGGCCGGAGTGATCAGTGAGAACCTGACCAACCTGCACTCGATCGACTTTGCCGAACCCTTCATTTCCCTTTTACCGCTGGCCTTCGAGGCCGCCGATGGAGCGCCGGTGCGCGCTGTCGCACTCAATCTGTCCATCTGAGCACCCGCTCTTTTTACGAAGGAATGCCAATGTCCCCCACACCCATCGGTCCCTCCGACGCGAGCGTCTCACCGCGCTATGCCGGAATCGCTACCTTCGCACGCCTACCTCGTCTTGAGGATGTCGACCATGCAGACATCGTGGTGGTCGGCGTTCCCTTCGACAGCGGCGTCAGCTACCGCCCGGGAGCGAGGTTCGGGCCCGCGCATGTCCGCGAGGCTTCCCGTCTGCTGCGGCCCTACAACCCGGTGCAGGATGTTGAGCCGTTCTCGACCCAGCAGATTGCCGATGCGGGCGACATAGCGGCCAACCCCTTCAGCATTGAAGAGGCTGTCGGGCAGATTGAGGAAGCAGCCACCCATCTGGGTGCCGGTGACACCCGCCTGCTCACGATCGGCGGCGATCACACCATTGCTCTTCCGCTGCTTCGGGCGGTCACCAAGAAGACCGGTCCGGTGGCGGTGCTGCACTTCGATGCCCACCTCGACACCTGGGACACCTACTTCGGCGCGCCGGTCACTCACGGCACCCCGTTCCGGCGCGCGTCCGAAGAGGGACTCATCGACCTCGAAACGAGCCTGCACATCGGCATCCGCGGTCCGCTGTATAGCCAGCAGGACCTCACAGACGATGCCCGCCTCGGATTCGCCGTGATTGCGGCGCACGAGTTCGAGACCGCTGGCCTCGCGACGGTGATCGAGCGGATGCTCGCCCGTCTCGGCGACCGTCCCGTCTATGTGTCGGTGGACATCGACGTGCTTGATCCCGCTCATGCGCCCGGCACGGGAACCCCGGAAGCAGGCGGACTGACCAGCCGGGAGCTCCTCACGATCATCCGTGCGCTTCGCGGCGTGAGGATCGTGGGGGCGGATGTTGTGGAGGTTGCGCCGGCCTACGACCACGCCCAGATCACCGCGGTGGCAGCATCCCACGTTGCCTATGAAATCCTGTCGGCCATGACACCACGAGCTGACCAGACCGGGAATTAGACCGGGTCCGACCGGTTGCGAGCATCGTGGGACTCGGTGCCCGATACTGGGCATGACGACCACGGCTGCGATATCCGGATTCTGCCGGAACGGTGTCGACGAACGGGAGCATGATGCGAGCTGTACACCCGACGCCCTCCGGGGCGCCACTGGCAATCGGCGTGAAGTTGCGCTCGACCAGACTCGCGCAGGCGCTCACGATCGCCGATGTCGCGGCTGCGACGGGCCTCAGCACTGGCTTCATCAGCCGGGTCGAGCGCGACGAGACCTCGCCGAGCGTGTCGACTCTTGTCACCCTCTGCCAGGTGCTCTCGCTGCCTCTCGGGTCGTTGTTCGAGGCGCCCGAAAATGAGGTGATCTCGCTCGCGGATGCGCCGCGGATCAACATGGGCGGCAGCCACGCCGTCGAGCGTCTGCTCACGCCACGCAGCGAATCCAGGGTGCAGGTGCTGCGCTCTCTCCTCGAGGCAGGAGCGACCGGCGGGGAAGAGCTGTACACGATCAACTGCGATGTCGAGATCGTGCACGTTCTGAGCGGAACGCTGCGAGTGAGGCTCGTCGGCGGAACGGTAGATCTCCTGACCGGCGACACGATGACGCTCGCTGGCCGTGAACCGCACTCCTGGGACAACAATTCGGATGCCGTCACCGAGCTGATCTGGACAATCGTTCCGGCGGCCTGGAGCGGATCCTCCTGAGAATGAGCGCCCTACTCGACCGGCGGCGCAACCATCGCCGCGCTGCGCTCCCACAGGGCACTCGCGAGCTGCGCGTCATCCGCCTGCCGGTTGGTGCGACCGGGCTTGCGCTTGATGTAGTACTCCCCCGACGTCCAATCGCTGCCGGGCGTGGTGGTCGCCAGCCAGACCAGCGTGTCGGCGCCCTTCTCCGACGAGATCAGGGTGTGACGCAGCACGCTACGGTAGATCACGCGTAGTGGGCTGCGGGAATCGCTGGCGAAGTTCGAGGCGACGACCCCCGGATGGAACGACGCCGTGGTGATGCCCTCCGCGCCGAACCGGCGGGCGAGCTCTGTGGTGAAGAGGATGTTGTCGAGCTTTGCGTTGCTGTAGGCCCTGCCCGGGCTGAACCGAGTGGCCAGGTCAAGGTCGTCGATGATGATGTTGCCGCCGAGATTCGCAACGCTCGAGGTGTTGATCACGCGCGTCTTGCTGAGGATGAGGCGGTCCATTAGCAGGGTGGTGAGGAGAAACGGCGCGAGGTGATTCACCTGGAGGGTGAGTTCGTGGCCGTCTTCGGTAATGGTGCGGTCGCCGAAGATGCCGCCAGCATTGTTGGCGAGCACGTCGATACGTGGGTAACGCTCGCGCAGCTCGGCGGCGAGTTTGCGCACCTCGCTGAGCTTCGAGAAGTCGGCGACGAAATGGTCGGCGCCGAGTGCATCCGCCACCTTCGCCGTTTTTTCGGGTGAGCGGCCGACGATGACGACCGTACGACCTCTGGCGGAAAGCGCTCGGGCGGCGGCGGCGCCGATGCCGTCGCTCGCTCCGGTGATGATGATGGTTTCGGGGGCAGGGGTTTCGGGCATGGTCGATTATCGCTCGCGGTGGCTGAGCGCCCGGCGCGAGACCGGGTCAGCCTGCGCCCGGCAGCATTACCTGCAGTATTCCGTTCACGGTGCGGGTCTCGAAACGAGGCTGCGGCGATGTGGCCGGGCCGTGCACCACGTCGCCGGTTTTTAGCGCGAACGTACTCTGGTGCCAGGGGCATTCCACACAGGGATTATCGGTGTGCGCGCCGATCAGGGTGCCCTCATCAAGCGGCGCCGAGAGGTGACTGCAGGTGTTGGAGAGCACCTGAACGGTATCGCCGCGGCGCACAACGAGGAGGGGCTCACCCGCGACTTCCACCCGGTGCAGTTCGCCCTCTGGCAGGTCGGTGAGTGAGCCGAGAGGATGCCACCCCGCCGGAAAAAGGTGCGGTACATCTTCCGTGTGGTTTGCCCCGGCCGCCTGTCGGTAGGCGAGATGGCCGCCGAGAAACGCTCCGGCTGAGGCCACACCGAGTCCCGCGAAGGCGAGCACTTTACCGCCGCCCCGCCCGCGCTGAATGAAGGAGAGGGTGTAGAGACCGAGGGCGATGGAGTTGGTCGCTGCGTGTACGACTCCAACCCGTTTTTGCTGGTCGTGCAGGTACAACCAATCAGTCCACCCGGTCACGATGGCCGGCAGGGCGCTCAGCACTCCGATGCCCACGAGAACCCGAGAGGCCTTTGATGCGCCCGGCACGAGGTCAAGGAATGCGGCCGACACCCACGCACCGACCGGAACCTGCACCGCAACCGGGTGCAGCGGATGCCCGAGCGGCACACCGTGCAGCAGGTCGCGTAACCAACGCGGTTTGAGAATCGCACCGAAAAGCGTCTCCGCTTTTTTTACGACCGGGTCGAGTTGCTCAGCGGATTCGAGGCGCGTGATCTGGTGGACAATCGCAAGTTCATGCATGTCCACCAGAGGACTCGCTTCTGCGGGGGGAGTCAAGGGGTCGGGCCTTGATAGCCGTCGTCGACGACCCTCCTCAGCCACCGGGGCTACTCCTGCGGATCGGTGATATCTCCCGTGGGGACAGAGGACCGCACGGTGTGCGTCGTGCCGAGCTGGTCTGCCAGGGCCTGGCCCTCCTCAATCGCCTCTTCCCTGCTGGAGTAGCTCTCGCTGCGCTCTGGCTCTCCGATCACCCGGTTCACCCACTGGCCGCCCTTATCGATGGTCTCTACGTCGCCGTTGGTCATGCCACTAGCCTGCGCCTGCCGCAGCGTGAGCACCAGTGGGGCGGGTGTGTTGCGCGACCCACCGGCATCGCCGCCGACTCTGGCGAATCGGGCGGCGTTGGCCCACCTCGCTCAGGCTCCTCCGCGACCACCACTAGTCGGCGGGCTGGAGCTCGCGCATCGCCTCGGCGGTGAGCACTACTGAGCGCAGGCGGTCCTCAATGTCGCGGGACTGGTGCGCGATTATCAGTTCGTCGGCCTGCACGGAGGTGGCGAAATCCTCGAGGAAGCTACGCACCTCCGAGGCCGTGCCGACGGCTGAGTATCGCATCATGTTGGCGATGTTGCGCCCTTCAGAGGTGGTGAGGAACGCGTCGATCTGGTCGTCACTGTAGTGGATGGGCACAGCGTCGATCGCGGATGGCCCGCGGGCAATGAGGCTGCGTACTCGCGCACGCCGGGTCGTCTCGAACTGAATGCGGGCATCCGCTTCATCGTCCGAAGCGATCACGTTCACCGCAGCGATCGCGTAGGGCTCGGCGAGCTGGCGCGACGGACGGAATTCGCTACGGTATAGCGCCATCGCTTCGTGGAGGGAGTCCGGTGCGAAGTGCGACGCGAACGCGTACGGCAGGCCGAGGGCGGCTGCGAGCCTGGCGCCGAAGAGGGAGGATCCGAGGATATAGAGCGGCACGTTCGTTCCGCCGCCGGGGACGGCCTGGACGCCGGGCACGATCGACTCACCGCGGAGAAAGGCTTGAAGCTCAAGCACGTCTTCGGGAAACTGGTCTGACGACCGGGGGTCTCGCCGCATGGCCCGTGCGGTGTTCTGGTCGCTTCCGGGCGCGCGTCCGAGGCCAAGGTCGATCCGTCCGGGATGCAGCTCGGCAAGGGTGCCGAACTGCTCGGCGATAGCGAGCGGCGAATGATTCGGCAGCATCACGCCGCCGGAGCCAAGGCGGATGGTCGAGGTGTGATCCGCGACATGGCCGATCAGCACGCTCGTGGCTGATGACGCGATGGTTTGCATGTTGTGATGCTCGGCGTACCAGACCCGGGTGTAACCATTGGCTTCGGCAGCCTGCGCGAGGCGCACGCTGTTTGCGAAACTCTCCCGCACGGTCTGCCCGGGGGCGATCGGAGCGAGATCGAGGATGGAGAGGGGCATGGTCATGCGGCGGACCTTTCTGACGCGCGCGGCCTCCGCGCGCTCCTCACATCAACCGCTATGCCGATGGAATCGTTCCCGATTCACCCGAATTCATCCCGGACACCAGGCGACCCGTGCCAGGCACGGAGAGACTCACAGCCGCCCGCTGAATGCCCGATTCTGCAGGGCAGCGTAGAGCTCGTCCAGGCGGGCGAGTTGGGCTAGCTCGTTTGCCTTGACAGAGGCAATATCTCGAAGCTGTTGCGCAAAGAGCGCTTGCGCATCCAACGACGGTAACGGCACGGATACCAGCAGCAAATTGGTCGGATTGATGGTGGCCAGTGCACGCAGGGACTCTTTTGTGTGGGCGCGGTTCAAAAAAAAGGCGAGGTACTCTGCGCTGGCAGTGTGACGTGGCCGCAAACGAACCACCTGTGCCGCGTGAGCCGCCACCAGGTCACCCCGGAAAATCGTGGTCTTCGAGACCGATTCGGCACTGGCCGTGCGAGAAAAGAGCACGTCACCCTCCTGCACCGAATATTTCGCCAGCTCCCGGGCGTCGAGCTCGGCCGTGTTCAGATGCGTGACATCCAACTCGCCATCACCGGTGATATACGATACTCGGATGATCGGCACCGCGTTCGTGCCACCGGGCGGAGCGTTCGTCCTGGCCGATGTACCGTACGCGGCAGATTCGACCAGATCGTGAACGGTCCCCGACCGGGACGCGCTCTCGACCAGGTCAAGATACGACGACCGAGCGAGCTCGTCCAACAGTCCGATGGCTTCCCGACGATCATGACGGATCTGGTCGGCCTCGTCGAGCACACGAGCGATCCGGCGCTGTTCCGGCAGAGGCGGGAGAGGGATACCCGTTGCCCGCACCAGGGCATCTGATACCGCAGGAACACTGGCACCCGAGGCAAGGCGCGTTACGTCCGCAATGAATTCCGGGCCCTGGACCCAGCGAAATAGATAACGCTCGTCCACGATTGCCGGTCGTGGCCGCAAGACGCTGAACCCCGTTGTCGCGATTGCCCCGTCAAGGACAGGGGGGACGGATGCCACGCAGTTCAGGTGCGGACGTAACGTCGAGACCAGCACATCCCCGCTTCGCAGTCGTTGGCGTGCCCGCGCTGGTGCGCAGGCGACGATCATCCGTCTTGGCGCAACAACCCGTTTCGAACGCGGATCGACCGAGCCGAGGTCGATGAAGACGAACTCGTGGCCGCTCGTGTCCGGGCCTGAGGATTCGACCAGCTCTGTGACGTCCGCGAGCCGGTGCCTGACTCCGATCACAGTGTTTCGGCCAGAGCGCGGGCAAGGGCTGACGAGCCCTGTTGGATGCGCAATTCGAGACGGGCGATGTCGACGAGGATGTCGTTGGCAGAGCGATGGACAAGGCGTTCACCGAGGACGATCCGATAGCGGTTGAAGGTGAGGTCATAGCCCTGTTTCGCGATCTCGGACCTTGGCACGAGAAAGGACTGTGAGGTTCGCGGACGTGCGGGTTCGTTCAGTGCGCTCTCCGCGCCCGCGGTATTTCGCAGGCTCAGCCAGCGTGCCACCAAATCCGGTAGGTCGTCATTCTCGATACGCGCACGGTTGTCATCCAGGCTGAAGCCATCCGCGCGCACGTCGTAGAACCACACATCTTCGGTGGTTTGCGCCTTGCGAAAGAGCAGGATCGAGGTCGAGAGGGCGGAGTGCGGCCTGAATGCGCCGGGCGGAAGGCGCACGACGGCGTCAAGCTTGTGATCTTCTACGAGCATGCGTCTCACGTCAGTGTGGGCCTTGGACGTTCCGAACAACGCGCTGTCCGGCAGGATGACCGCGGCCCGTCCGCCGTCCCGCAGAAGCCGGAGTGAATGCACCAGAAACAACAGCTCGGTCTTCTTGGTCTTCACTACCGTGAGCAGATCCTTTGCCGCCGCCACGGAGTCGCGGCTCCCCGTGAACGGCGAATTCGCAAGCGCAACGGAGAAAGTGCCGAATCCGGTAGTGCTCTTGCCGCGTTCCTCGCCGAGAGGATCACCGGTGGACACGGCGACGTTCCGTACTCCGTGCAGCCGCAGGTTCGTGGTGGCGATGCGATTCAACGGCGCGTGGGTGGCTACGCCGGCGAGCACGGTGCCGTTGGAGCCGTCACTCGACCCGGCGTGGGTCGGAAATTCGAGCCGGCGATCCCGCAGGTACTCCGCCGCCGCCACCAGCATGCCGCCGGTCCCCACTGTCGGGTCGATGATCGTGTCATCGGGCGTCGGTGCCACCAGGTCGACCATGAGTCTCATGATGTGGGAGGGGGTGAGCGCAGGCCCGTTTTGGCCGGACTGGGCGGAGGTCGCCAGCTTTCCGACCAGCCGGTCGTACACCTCCGTCTGAACGGTGCTGTTCTGCAGCGCGGGGCTGTCCAGCAGATCGACGACCATGGCATGAAGCTCGGGCGTGGCAGGAGCCGAGGGACGATGGCTGCGATCGACGAGCACCAAGGTGATCTGCTCGACCGTGTCGAGCGGACTGACGCCGGCGCGCATAAATGCGGTCCACAGCGCGTCCAGTTGGATTGTGAGTTCGGGTGTCACTATCCGTTCGCTCCTTTACGCTACGGGTGATTGGGGCGGGGATGTTCTTCGAATTTATCGGGAACCGCCAAGCGCGGTAAGTCCCACAACGGGGAGGGGGAAAGATCTCGCCACCGGACGGGAGCGTCTCGGTGCACCGAGGCAGCGCCACACAGGGGTCTTCCCGGGCGATCACGCTAAGTTTGTCTCTCGGTATCGCGACGATCGGGGGTGTGACGTGGGCAGAAGTCTCAAGAGGGTGGCTGTGGTCGCGGCGCTCCTCGCCGTGGTGTTGGGCGCGAGCGTTGTGGTCGGCACCGGATACTTTGCGCGCAACTCGCCCGCGGCATCCGCTCGCGCCTGCGCCCCAGTCGCTCAGGTGATGGTCGGGAAAATCATCGTGCCGGCCGGTCCCATTGCGGGCTACTGCCAGGACCGACTCATCAACGCGGCTTACGTGATGATGGCGGCTCGCTCTCTCGGCATCGGTCCGCACACCCAGGCGATCGGGGTGATGACAGCGCTTGGAGAGTCGGGGCTGCGCGTGCTCGACCACGGAGATGCTGCCGGCGCCGACAGCCGGGGGCTCTTCCAACAGCGGGACAACGGCGCGTGGGGAACCTACGCGGATCGCATGGACCCCTATACCTCCGCGCTGAACTTCTTCAGGAAACTCGTCTCGATTCCCGGATGGAAGGACCTCTCACCGGGAGAGGCGGCCCATACGGTGCAGGTGAATGCCGATCCCCAACACTATGACCCGTACCTGCCGCGCGCGGAGGCCATCGTCGCGGCGCTGGGGTCGTGACGACCGGCGGCTGAATCGGAGCGGCTGAACCGGAGCGGCTGACTCCGAGCATCCGTCGCGGGTCCGTCAATGGGATGCCCAGGAACGCGCCGAGTACGGGCACGAGAGTCTCGCTGACAACGGCAATGAAGCCACCTGCGTGCTCTCTCAGCGAACCAGCTTTAGTGTTAATTGATGTCTCCGATCCACCCACTGCCCCGCAGCCGGACCAGTCTGAAAGTGCTGCGAGCGGAAGCTCGCCAGGAACTGGAGACGGTGATGCACGAGCGCCTTCTCGCCGGGGAGGACCCCTGGGAGTTCATGGAAGAGCTGTTGACTGTCGATGAACTCACGGTGTACCTGCTCCGGGCCGATGCGATCAATTCAAATGACGGGCAGCGGCCGTCGCCTACCCGCGAATATCGGCTGCTCAGGCAGATCGCCCTGGAATACCCGCCGCTCACCACGGTGGTCTGGCGGATGCTCGGTCAACACGGTGCACTAGCCCCGTCCGTAAACTGAGCACACCATGCGACTGCTGCTGATCCGTCACGGACAGACTCCCGCCAATGTTCTTGGCCTTCTCGACACCGCGCACCCCGGGCCAGGGCTCACCGCGCTCGGCGAACGCCAGGCGAATGCGGTCGCAGAGGCGCTACGCGGAGAGGAGATCGACGGCGTCTTCGCCACGACTCTCGTGCGCACGCAACTCACCGCCCTGCCGTTCGCCACCGCGACCGTCATCGACGGCCTGCACGAGATCGAAGCGGGTGATCTCGAGGGGCGCGGTGATCGGGCATCCGCTCGCACCTACCTCGAGACGGCGTTCGCCTGGGGATCGGGGCACCTGGATGTCACAATGCCTGGCGCAACCGATGGGCACGCATTCTTCGAGCGGTTCGATCGCGGCATCAGCGTTGCAGCGGAAGTGGACACCGCCGCGGTCTTCAGTCACGGGGCGGCGATCCGGGTGTGGACTGCAGCACGGGCGCGCAATGTGCCCCCGATCTTTGCTGGATCTCATGAACTCGAAAACACCGGCGTGGTCGAGCTCGAGGGCTCGCCCGCGGATGGCTGGACGCTCATATCGTGGGCCGGTGCCCCGGTGGGAGGGCCTTCACTGGTGGACGACTCGGCCGGAGACCCTACCGGAGACGCCCTGGACCGCGCCTAGACCTGCTGCATGCGGGATGATCGTTCCATGGCAAACGGATGGTTCGAACGGCAGGTCGGACGACTGCTCAAGCAGTCCGCCGAGGGCGACACGATCTCGACAGAGGAGACGGATGCCCGCAGCATCCTGACCATGCTCGAGGGCCTTGGGCTCGCCATGATCGAGACCGGGCAGGCCACCAATGACGTGGAGGAAACACTTCGTTTGGTGGCGAAGGTCTACCAGCTCGGAGATGTGCGCACCGTGGTGCTGCCCACTTACGTGATGCTGCAGTCGACGACCGCGGGCGGTGAGGTGCGCGTCGAGTCCGCCCGTCAGGGGGGAGGTCGTCTCGACCAGACCGGCGCCGTCGAGACACTCATTGGCCGGGCGCTGCGCCGAGAGGTTAGCCCGGCAGCGGCGGTAGCGGAGGTGGCACGCATCCGCACGGCGAAGCCGCGTTTCGGGCCTGTGGTTTCGCTGCTTGGCCACGTAATCCTGACGGTGGGATTCGGGATGGTGATCTACCCGACCCTGCAGGCGATCTGGGTGTACGCGGTACTCGGTGCCGGTGTCGGGGCGTTGGTGCTGCTTGCGCGCAGATTCACCGGGCTGAGTTCGACGGTACCGGTGATCGCGGCGTTCGGAGTCACCCTCGCCACGACGCTTCTGCTCGTGCACGTCGCCGGGGACGAGCCGCTGCGCATCATCGCTCCCCCTCTTGTGTCGTTTCTGCCGGGGCTCACGCTCACGATCGCCGCCATTGAACTCACCAATAACCAGGTGATTGCGGGGGCAAGCCGTCTCGTATTCGGGGTGGCGCAGCTGCTGCTGCTCACCTTCGGCGTGTTCGCAGCGACCACCCTGGTTGGGCACCTGCCGACAGCGGCTCCGCAGCCACTCCTCGGCCCGTGGTCTGGACTGGTGGGAGTCGCTCTCGTTGCGGTGGGATTCACGCTGTTCATGTCGGCGCCACGGGGGGCACTGGTCTGGATCTTTCTCAGTCTCGCCCTGACCTACGGAGCCCAGGCTCTTGGGGCGTTCTCGCTCGGAGCCGGCCTCAGCGGGTTTGTCGGCGCCGTTGTTGTGGCGCCGTTCACACGGTTCGCAAGCCACTTCCGCACCTCGCCGCCCGCATCCGTCATGTCGCTCGCCTGCTTCTGGCTTCTGGTGCCCGGCGCGCTCGGCTTCATCGGCCTCAGCGGGGTGGCGCAGGGTGGCGCCGCCGGCCTGCATACTCTCGCCACGGCGGGCATCTCGGTGCTGTCGATCGCACTGGGAGCAATCGTCGGGATCAGCCTGAGCCGAGATGCCGGACGTCTCGCACGCCTGGCCCGGCGTGGAGTTTCGCGGCGGTAGGAGGGTGGCGAATTCGTTGCGCTGCACAGTACTGCTCTCCTCGCCTCCGAACTCGCGTGCCGGTCACCGCTCGCTCGACGTGCAGCATCGCACCCTCGTGAGAACATGGACGGATGCCCGACGCAGCCCCGATGGTCGACATCACCGACATCCAACGATTGGTCGGTCCAACATCGTTCCAGCGTGGGCTGGCCTATTCCCGGGGTGGCGCCGTGATTGCCCTTGCCTGGGATCCGGCAACTCGGCTACTCTCCGGCACGGTTGTCGGATCGGGTCCATTCCCGTATAGCTGCCGTGCCCTCATCTCGGCGGCCACCGGCAAGCCGACAAGCGGCATTTGCACCTGCCCGGTTGGATTCGACTGCAAGCACATCGCTGCCCTGCTGCTGCAGAGCAACACGACGACGCTGCAGCAGCTCGCCGGACTCAAGCTGCCAAAGCCCGCCGCTGTGCACCCGGAGCAGGCGCTCTGGAAGAGTGCTGTTGTCGCTCTCACCGAGCGGCCAGCGATATCCGGCGGTGGGAGCGCCCGCATCGGACTCCTTTTCGAACTGCGCGAACTGATTCCGCGATCCCGCAGCCAGTGGAACGGGCCGAGCGCGAAGCCGGCTACAGCTTCGAGTCGTGGTGCAATTCGCCTCGGCGTTCGTCCGGTGCTGCTGAGCGCCACCGGCAACTGGACCAGGGGAAACATCAGCTGGAATTCGCTCGGCTACCAGGCTAATCGCCTGGACCTCGCGACCGACCAGCAGCGCTGGTTCGCCCAGTTCGCCGCGCTGCACCGCTCAACGCGTGAGGTCTACTCCGGCCAGGAACCCGACTGGCTCTACCTCGACGACTTCCACAGCCCGTTGCTCTGGCAGCTGCTAACGGATGCCGAATTGCGCGACATCGCGCTGGTCTCCGGGAAAAAGGAGACGAGCGTCACGGTCGGCCAGGATGCCTCGGTGAGCATCGACGCCCGGCTGGAGGGCGATCTGCGACTCACGCCGATCCTCCGGGTGGACGGAGAGCCACGCCCGGCCGCTGAGGCCAACGCGATCGGCGACCACGGGATCTACGCGTGGGCTTTTGACCCGCGGCCCCGGTTCACCCTTGCGCAGGCATCCGCCCCACTCGTCGAGGAGCAGCGGGCACTTCTCGGTGAAGTAGCACCCGTTATCGTGCCGGCGGGCGACGTGGACGAATTCTTGCGCGACTACTATCCGCGCTTGAGTCGCACGATCACCGTGACCAGCGAGGACGCCTCAATCATGCTGCCGGAGTTCGCTCCCCCGGTGCTCGTGCTCACGGTGACATTCCAGCCAAAGCAGTCACTGAAAATCGCGTGGGACTGGGACTATTCCGGCCTGCGGAAGTCGCTTCGCGGAGCTGACGACCGTGATTTTGCAACCGAGCACCGGGTGCTGGAGAGCGTGCAGCGCATCCTCGGACCGATCCTGGATGACACCCTCCGAGGTCTCGCTGCCGCCGAGTTCGTCGACCGGGTACTGCCGACGCTGCACGGCGTAGACGGGGTGCGGATCGATTCCGTCGGAACGCGACCGGATTACCGGGAGCTCACGGGCATTCCGAAACTGACCTTCACCACGGTCGAGACCGACACAAGCGACTGGTTCGACCTCGGGGTGTATATCCACATCGACGGACGGGATGTGCCGTTCACGAAGGTGTTCACCGCGCTGTCGAAGGGCATGTCGAAGGTGCTGCTCGTCGACAACTCGTACCTGTCTCTCAACCAGCCGGTTTTTGAAGAACTGAAGCGGCTGATCGACGAGGCCTCCACCCTGGCAGAGTGGGAGACCGGGGTGCGGATCAGCCGCTACCAGGCCAGCCTCTGGTCGGAGTTTGAGGATCTTGCCGATGAGACCGTCGAAGCGCAGGCCTGGCGGGAGGCAGCCAGGGGCCTCCTCGCCATCGATTCGGTCGAGCCCACAGCCCTGCCACGCACTGTCGATGCCACCCTCCGCCCGTACCAGAAAGACGGTTTCGACTGGCTCGCCTTCCTCTGGAAGCATCGACTCGGCGGTATCCTCGCCGACGACATGGGTCTCGGAAAGACGCTTCAGGCTCTCGCCCTGATCGCGCACGCCAAGACGGCAGGAGCGGATGCCCCGTTCCTGGTCGTCGCACCCACCTCTGTCGTCTCGAACTGGCTGGCCGAAGCCGCGCGATTCGTGCCATCGCTCACCGTTCGTGGGGTCGCGACGACGAAACAGTCGTTGGCGCAGTTGGCCGAAGGTGCCGACATCGTGGTGACCTCCTACGCCCTCTTTCGCCTCGGCTTCGCTCACTACCAGAAACTCGGATGGTCGGGGCTGGTGCTCGACGAGGCGCAGTTTGTCAAGAATCCGGCCTCGAAGGCCCACGAGGCCGCCGCATCCCTCACCGTGCCATTCAAGGTCGCGATCACGGGTACCCCGATGGAGAACAGCCTCACCGACCTGTGGGCCCTGTTCCAGATCGTGGCGCCTGGCCTGTTCCCCTCCGGCCGGAGATTCGCCGAGGAGTACGTCCGGCCGATCGCGTCGGGCGACTCGGGCGATTCGAAGGAGCACGCTGCCGCACATTCGGCGGCATTGATCGCCAAGCTGCGCCGCCGCATCCGCCCGCTGATGATGCGGCGCACCAAGGAGGTCGTCGCCTCTGAGCTGCCGGCCAAACAGGAACAGATATTGCAGGTAGAGCTCGCTCCACGACATCGCACGCTGTACGACACCGTGCTGCAGAAGGAGCGACAGAAACTCCTCGGGCTCATCGAAGAACTCGATCGCAACCGATTCATTGTGTTTCGCTCCCTCACGCTCCTGCGGATGCTTAGTCTCGATGCCTCGCTGGTTGATGAGGCCTACGCCGGTATTCCGTCCTCGAAGCTGGATGCCCTGTTCGAGCAGCTCGATGACGTGGTGGCCGAGGGCCACCGGGCACTCATCTTCAGCCAGTTCACGTCCTTCCTGCGAAAGGCCGCGAGCCGGTTGGATGCCGCGGGCATCCCCTACGAATACCTCGACGGATCGACGCTTCACCGCGCCGACGTGATCGCCCGGTTCAAGTCCGGCGCTGCCCCGGTATTCCTGATCAGCTTGAAGGCTGGCGGATTCGGACTCAATCTCACCGAGGCCGACTATGTGTTCCTCCTCGACCCCTGGTGGAATCCGGCCACCGAGACGCAGGCCGTCGACCGCACCCATCGCATCGGCCAGACGCGGCCGGTGAACGTGTATCGCCTCGTCGCAACCGGCACGATCGAGGAGAAGGTGATGGCACTCCGGAACCGCAAGGCGAAGCTCTTCGACGCGGTGATGGATGATGACGCGGTCTTCAGCACCGCGCTCACAGCCGAGGACATCCGGGGCCTGCTCGAGTAGTCCTCCCCAGGGTTCGCTGCACTGCTGTTCTCCCCGGATCGCGCCCTGGCCGCCGATTTCGGGCCGTGGGGTTCGTAGCGTGGCCGCCATGAGTTCTTCTCGCCCGAAAATTCGATCGATGATCGCGCTGTCCGTCTTCGCGGCCGTGCTCGGAGCGCTTCTGTTGGTGCCCCTCAGCGCGGCGGCCGCCAGCATTGGACCGGGATACCAGCAGCCCGGAAAACCGCTCAATCACCTCGGTGGCTATCTCACGCCGGGAGGCCGCGTCGCGTATTGCATCGACCCCGGGCTCCCCAGCGCGGTCGCTCGGGACACCGGCGATTCGGGAGTCGTCGGTTCGGTGAACGGACTTGGCGCCGCAGAGATGCTCAGGCTGAACACCCTGCTGGACCGCTATGGCGAGACCTCGGATGCGAATACCGCGGCGGCAGTCGCCATGGCGGTGTGGACTATTGCCGGCAACGCGGCCTACCAGGCCGAGGGAGGTGACGGGTACGCGCTCGTGCGCGCTCCGGCAGACCAGCGGATGGCGATCCAGGCACTCGCCGACCGGTTCCGTGCCGAGGCGGCGGCTGTCACGGCGACACCACCAACGGCGGTCCTGTCGATCAGCATCGACACGGGCGATGACTATGGCGGAATCCTCGCTCTGGACGCGACGCCTGGCGTTACCGGCACTGTCGTATTGACCAATGCCGTGTTCGCCGATACCGGCGGGTACACTCGATCGCCAATATCCGCCGGCGCCAGGCTGGCCGTCGTTGCTGTGCCACCGAGTGGTTCGACCGCCTATCGAATTCTCGCGTCCAGCTCGGATCTCGTGGTTCCTGCCGCCCCGCCCGCCTCCGTTCACGTCTACTCCACGTCCGGCGCGCAGACCCTTGTCGCCGCCGCAGACTCGTCATCGATTGTGCTGGCGGCGTCGGCGTCCGACCTTCGCGATCGGCTCACCCCTTCGCTGAGTACCACTGCCCAGTCAGCGGCCGAAGTCGGCGGAACCGTGATCGACACGGCCTCGCTTCTGGATGTGCCGTCGAGCGGTGTGCACCTGCGCTGGTTCGGGTACCTCCAGCCGATCGGTTCGAGCACTCCGCAGTGTGCTGCGTCCACCCTTGCGTTCGAGTCGTCCGAGCCGGTCACGATCACGACGGACGGTGTCGTCGCCTCTGAGCTGTTTGCCGTCACCGATCGCTCCGTCGGTACGGTGTTCTGGGTCGCGACGCTGACCAGAAACGATGTCGTTGTGGCGAAGGGGATCTGTGGAGACAGCGCCGAGACCACCGTGATCACCTCACCGGAAACCCCGCCCCACCTCCCGGTGGTGAGCGGATGACGCAGCGAAGAGTCGCGGCTGCGCTGGCGATTCTCCTCGCGGCTGCAGCGGGCCTGTCACTGCTTCACGTGCTGGCCGCTCGCCCCGAGCCGGTGATCCGGGCGCAGTCGAGGCAACTCGGAGTGCTTCCCGGGCTCTCCAAGCTATCCGCCGCCCAACTGGCGGCGCTCCCCGAAGCCCGCTATGACGCCGTGATCGCCGCCCTTCTTCCGGCCGCGGGCGCGGCGGACGCCGACACCGCGTATCGGCTCAAGAAAGACACCGTGGTGTACGCGGCAGACCGGGCCACCCCGACCGCCCGGCTCGCGGCGCGGGACTTTCTCGGCGAGCCCTCCGTCGTGGTGCCGGTCGAATCCTCCGGCGACTGGCTACGGGTACTCACCCCGGCTCGCCAGCGGCTGCCTTCCACCGGGGCCAATTCCGCCGGCACCAATTCCTTAGGTGCGCTGGCCCCTGCGCAGACCTCCGCCTGGCTCCGCGCCGACTCCCTCTCCTCGCCAACAATGCTGGTGTCCCGCATTATCGTTTCCGTCTCGGCCCAGACGCTGCGCATCATCGGCGTCGGCAGCCGCACTTGGCCGGTGGGTGTCGGTGCGCCGGGAACTCCCACACCGGTCGGCGTCACCGGTTACTTACAGGCGCGTTACCGGGATGCGGTGCAGGGGCAGGCCGAGCATCCGATCCAGTTGACGTCGCTACATTCGACGGCAGCCGACGAGCCGTTCGGAGGCAACGACGGCGGACTGATTGGGATCCACTTCCAGGCGTCGGCATCCGGTGCGAGATCTCACGGATGCATCCGGGTTCCTCTGGAGGCGCTTGCGGCGGTGGACGCACTTCCCCTCGGCACTCTCATCACCATCGAAGGATGAGCGGGCGAGGCCCTCGCGGTCAAGCCGGCGCGAGGAACGCGCACATTGCCGAGAAGAGCGCGGCCGGATCATCGGCACCGCACAGTTCGCGCGCGGAATGCATCGAGAGGAGCGCGATACCCACATCGAAGGTGCGGATGCCGAGACGGGTTGCGGTGATGGGGCCGATGGTCGATCCACAGGCGATGGCGTTGTTCGAGACGAATTCCTGGTAATCAACGCCGGCCTGACGGCAGCTTCGTGCCCATTCCGCGGCACCGAGAGCATCCGTTGCATAGCGCTGGTTCGCATTGATCTTGAGCAGCGGACCGCGATTCACGACGGGCCGATTGACAGGGTCATGGCGCTCCGGATAGTTCGGGTGCACCGCATGTCCGGCATCCGCGGAGAGGCACCACGAATCAGCAAAGGCACGAGCGCGGTCCGCCGTGGAGGCGTTGGAAGCACTGCCGATGCGGGCGAGCACGCTATCCAGGAACGGTCCGGCCGCCCCCGACCGGGTCTCGCTACCCACCTCCTCGTGGTCGAATGCGGCGAAGACCGCGATCGAGGGGACTGCGGCAGAGGGGACTGCGGCAGAGGGGACTGCGGCAGAAGCGACCTCGATCAGCGCGAGCAGGCCAGCGTGAACCGACGACAGGTTGTCAAGGCGTCCCGACGCGAACAGCGCGCCGTCGAGGCCGAACACCCGGGGTTCCGCAGTATCCGCTGTGACGATGTCATAGCCAACGACATCCGAGCCGGCGCGGCCGGCAAGTGCGGCGAGGTGGGCGATCACATCCGTGTCCGCGACATCACCGACACCGATCACCGGATTCAGGTGCTGCTGAGGATTGAGGGTGAGGCCGTCGCTGTTGACCCCTCGATCCAGGTGAACGGCGAGTTGCGGAAAGCGCAGGAACGCTCCCGTGCGCACAAGCGCCGATATGCCGTCATCGAAGACGAGTCGTCCGGCGAATTCGAGCTCGCGGTCCAGCCAGGAAGTGAACAGCGGGGCCCCGTACACCTCGACTCCGGCCTGGAGCCAGCCGTGCAGGCCGGTCGTCGGTTTCGGCTTGAGTTTAAATCCGGGAGAGTCGGTGTGGGCACCGACGATGCGGAACGGTGTGGTTGTGGCTGCCCCCTCCGGTGTGATCCAGGCGACGATCGCACCATCCCGTACAGCGAAATATTTCCCCGGCACCAGCGGCCACTCCTCGTTTTCCACGAGCTCGACGAACCCGGCAGCTGTCAACCGACGAGCTGCCTCCGCGACGGCGTGGAACGACGACGGGGACGCGCGCACGAACACGGCGAGGTCGGCCAGGTGGGAACGGGACGATCCGGCGGCGGCCGTTTCCCGGGGCGAGGCAGGCGAGGCGGTCATCTCATCATTCAAGCACGCGGCTTTCGATCGTCACCCCGGCATCGTCACCCCGGCATCGTCACCCCGGCATCTTCACCCCGCCAGTCTGCAGCGCCCGGTACCCTCGGACAGTGAGCTACGAATACGCTAAAGCCCCGATCGATGCCCTCTCCGCCGAACGACTCGCAGCACAGGGACTCGACTTCGCCCTGGTCGATACCGCGGACCGCGAGGCCCTGACCAGCTGGCTGCAGGCCGAGAGTCGAGGTTTCCACGGTGGGCGCCTGCCGCAGGCGAAGCTCGACGCGCAACTGTCTCACGTTGCTCATCGCCGAACGACCGGCGTCTGGGACCCGGATGCTCCGGATGCCGCGTCCCCGGTCGCGACCGTGAGCACCTGGGTGACGAACCTCACTGTGCCGGGTGAGACGAGCATCCCGGCCTGGGCGGTGAGCGCGGTAACCGTCTCCCCTACTCATCGGCGACGGGGCATTGCACGTGCTGTGCTCGAGGCCGAACTCCGCACCGCCGTCTCACTCGACGTGCCCGTCGCGATCCTCACTGTCACCGAGGCAACGATCTATGGCCGCTATGGATTCGGGGCGTCGGTGATGAGTGCGGACTGGACGATCGACACCAAGCGGACGCGCTGGATCGGCACCGAGGCATCCGGCTCCCTGAGCTTTGTCGAACCGCATTCGCTGCTTACGGAGGGGTACGACCTAGTAGAGCGGGTGCGCCTGCTGACTCCGGGCCAGGTCGAGTTCGCCGACTTTCTCTGGGAGCGCCTCCTCGGGTTCGATGGTGACCCCGAGTCCGCACAGACTCTCCGCGTCGTGCGTTACGACGACGAGGACGGCGAATTGCAGGGCTTTGCGACCTTCCGGGTCGTCGAAGTCGGCGATGACTTCACGAAGCACCGTCTCGATCTCCGCTTTCTGGTCTCGGCGACGGACGAGGCCTACTCGGCGCTCTGGCGATTCATGCTCGAGATGGATCTCGTCTCCTCGATCTCGGCACCGCTGCGCACCATCGACGAACCCGTGCTCTGGCAGCTGTCGGACCCGCGTGCCGTGCAGCGCGTCGGAGTGCGCGAGCACCTGTGGACGCGCATCCTCAACGTTCCGGTCGCTCTCTCCGCCCGCCGATACAGCGCTCCGGGCACCTTCGTGCTCGATGTGAGCGATGATCTCGGGTTCGCCGACGGCCTGTTCCTGCTCACCATCGCGGCCGACGGACGCGCGAGCGTCTACACTCTCGACGGTGAGGCACCGGATGCCGCGGCCGCCCTCTCCCTTACGGTTGACGACCTCGGCTCGCTGTACCTTGGCGGTGTATCCCCGATCACGCTCGCCCGCGCCGGACGCATTACGGAACTCCGGCCGGGCTCCGCGGTGGCGCTCGAGGCCTCGCTCCGCTCGCCGGTGACACCCTGGCTGAGCATCTGGTTCTGAAGGAGGTGTAGGAGATCGGGGGGAACGAGATCGAACGCGTTCATGAGAACGGCCGCAGTTCGACCAGGTCTACGCTCGGCAGCGCGATCCAGCCCTCCCGGCTGGCGCGATCAAGGGATTCGGGCGGTGGCCGATGCCACTGTCCGAGAGCATGCGCCCGTGCCGCGAGAGCCGCGATGACCGCATCGAAGGCGTCATCGGACGCCGTCATCAGTTCGGCCATCGGGCCGGGTTTGAGCCAGGGCGCGCGTTCGAGGATCGCCGCGAGCAGCGTCGACCGGATCGTTGCATCCGTTTTGTACCCGACCGTTGAGAATCCCCAGTTACGAAGAGTGGCCGAAGGATAGACCTCCGCGGCAACACCGCCGCCGGCCCGATCCACACGCCCAATTCCGTCCGCGAGGGATTCGAGCAGCGCCGCGCAGTGCATGGCGGTGAGCCCAAGCCGATCGGTCGAGACGCTGAGTGGCCACCGCCCGGTGAGGACACGAATCTCGCGATCGGTCTCCCGGTAGGCGAGGCGTCGACGCCAGTCCATTCCCGATCCTGCGCGCTCGGCGGGCGAACGATCCAGTTGCTCACCGGTCGAGTGTCCCGCGACGAACGCGACGAAGTCGTCCGGCCAACCGAAGGCGCAGTCGATACCGAGGGAGGCAACGGTCGGGGCTACTGCAACGATCTGGGCGTCGCTTGCGCCCACCGTAAGTTGCACGACGCGAGCTTCAGACCCAGACCAGTCGATCACGGCAAGAGCGGTACCCCGTGGTTCTGCCGCGAGGTCAACGCCGGCTGTCAGCACCGGTGCATCCGCCGGTCGGTCGACGTCGCCTAGGCCTCGGGCTTTTGGAACCAGGGCGGGTATACCGAGACCTTCGGGCTGTGCGCCGACGACTTGAGAATCGCGCGCACCTCATCCCGCACGCGGTCGTTGGCGACCCCGACCAGCGTCACCGACTCGAACGGGAAGCTGTCTTTCACGAGAAGTTCGGCTTCGACGATGGTTTCCGTGTTGTCATCAGCACGGAGGCGGCGCAGCATCCGCTCGCTCGATTCGGTCGAGGCAGCAAACCGGGTGAGCACGTGGGCGGCATCGCCGTCCGTCACCACGATCGCGCCGTCATCAGTGTGCTCGGTCGCGTTTTTCACGGTACTCACGAGGAGCACGAAGTCGGCGGCGGTTATTCCGTGCCCATCAGCGGACAAGCGTGGGTCCGGGGAGTCCGAACGCAGGTCCTCCCACATCGTTGAGTTTGGCACAAGGAAAAATGGCACGAAGTCGGCAACGTTCGGGCTGCCGAGTCCGGAAACAGTCGTCGAACGGCGCGACTCGCGAGTCTCAGGAGCGGAGATATCCACTGTGGGACGGGTCCCCCAGGATTCGCTACTATCGGCGAGGATCGCGTCGGCGGCGACGATATCCGCGAGATTGCGCACGTGGGTCAGGTGGTAGATACGCTGGTCACCGACGTTCTCGACGGTCTTCGAGGCAGCGGAAGCGGCACGACGTGTGACGGCCGCCTTTGCCCGCGCATTGCGCTGGCCAGCCGCGGTCACGATTTCCAGTACGGGGACGGCCTTGGGGAAGCACTGGTCGCACAGGCCCGCTTCGAGTCCGTGAATACATTCGGCCACAGCAGAACCTTTCCTTTGCATCGGAGTCCGTGGTTGGCGCACTCCTTAGTTAAGGTTACGCAGGTTTAGGGGGCATGGTGCACCACGGCGACGATCTCCGCCGACGGATTTGCCCCGTTCGGTTTGTTTCTCTGCATTACGAGACAGCATGACATCCGATCATCGCGAACCTAACCTTGGATAAACAACGATGCACGGACGGGAGGCCAACATGTCTAATCTCACACCACCGGTGACCGATGCCATGCTGTGTCGACGTTCCGCGGCGGAATGCTGCATGTCCCCGGAGGCCGGCCACGTGGTGTCCGCCATTCGTGAGCGGGCGACGGCTGCGACCCCGAGCAAGTGGCGCGACGGAATCGTCGTCCACGCGCCATCCTCACGAGGGAGTGGCGGCAGCTGGATCGGGATCGACCTACTCGACTCGCAAGACACCGTCTGGGTGTGGAATCATGCGGACCTCACCACGGCGGTATCCATGGGCGTACCGGTCGCGCTGCACGAGTTGTACGACACGCTCGCCATCGGCCCGACGCGGTTCAGCGTTCTGCCCCTGCCCCGCTCCTCATAACTCCCCCGCCCCGTTCTTAGCCGACCAGCATCGAATCGATCATCTTCTGACAGGCCATCGCGCACTGACGGCAGACCTCGGCGCACATCGCGCAGTCGGCGCTCATGCTGGCCATCGCTTCGCACTCATCGGCACAGCTCATACACATGACCACCATCGCCTGATGCATCGCCATCATCGCTGGCCCGTTCATGCCGTTCGGACGAAGCATCGTCCGCATCATTGTGTTGGCCAGATCGGCGGCGTTCTGGCACATGGCGGCACACATCGCCATTTCCGGTGTCATCGCCATGGCACCGGCACACATCGTGCAGGCCTGTTCGCAGGCCGCGCACGCTTCAATGCACTCCTGCATCACGGCAAGGTCCATGCCCTGCATGGCGTCGGAATGCATTTCCATCATCTGCATCGCGGTAGTTGACATCGTCTTCGTCCAGCCTGGGCTGACTCGCGTCGGAGGGTCCGGCGGTATTGAGTATCGGCCCGATCACTGTCAACCTACGCCTCGCCGGGTGCGGTGTCTGCCCCTCGACAGCGTTCTCTCGACGGATCCGGCAGTCACAGAGTTCACACTCGATCGTCGTAGGCTCGAGCCATGCTGACCCGTGCCGAATTCATTCCTCCTGCTGGTGCCGTACTCATGTTCTCCACGACCTGGTGTGGGTACTGCAGGAACCTCAAGAGCCAACTCGACCGGGCGGGAGTGCCATATAGCGAGGTCAACATCGAAGAGGTCGAGGGCACTGCGGAGCTTGTCGCCGAGGTCAACGGGGGCAACCAGACCGTGCCGACCCTCGTCTTTCCCGATGGCTCCACCGCGACGAACCCGTCCCTGGCGACGGTCAAGGCGCGGCTGGTGGATGCGGCTTCCACTGGTCGATGACATCCCTGTCCAGTGAGTCCGACCTGTCCAGTGAGTCTGACCTGTCCAGTGAGTCTGAGCACGCTCTCGGACTACTGTCCCGCGCCGCAGAGCCCCTCGATCGCCTCCACGCGCTGCGGCTGCTCGCGATCGCCGTCGACCGGGATCCCGCGGTTTTGCGCAATGTGCGGGCTGCCCTGGTCGCTGGAGAGAGCTGGGAGCGGATCGCGGATGCCGCGGGCCTGGGTCTCGCGGCCGCGAAGTGGCGCTGGCAGGGCACTGACGAGCAGATCGCCGTGCGACTCGCCGCGGGACGCAAGCGTTCCGCTCGCCCGAGCAGCGTTCCTTCCGGCCTACCCGGACACTCTGTGGCCGACGCCGCACGCATGCTCGGGGTTACGGCGCAGGCGGTCTACCTGCGCATCAGCCGCGGAACCCTCCAGGCCACCACGGTGACCATCGATGATGGCCGCAGCTACAAGCGTGTGCTGCTGTGAACAGGGAAATTCGACGGTGCTAGTGACAGGCACGGTGCTCCTGACGGGCTTTGTGTACCGTGCTATTCAATCTGTCCGATTGACAGGTGAGTTGTCCGCCGAGATCACCGCGTTTTCGGGGCAACGTGGTGTTGCAGGAAAACGCACTGATAGGGGATCTGTGCCATTCATTTTGTCCAAATCGGAGATCTCGGCGAACGCGACCCTGATGTTGAGAGGCCGAACGCCGGCCTACTCAGCTCCTATTGTCGAGGTCCTCCGGCGAGGTGCTCCAGCGAGGAACTTGACGCTGTGACCGTCGAGCTCAGGTGCCCGTAGGCGGAACCCTCACCGCCGTCGTTGAGGCCGTTCGTGCCACCATCGATTCGCACGTCAAACTGACCTGAAGTAATAACATCACAACGAAGAGGTGGTTTGTATGCCTTCCCGACCCGTGGACTTCCACTCCGGCGCGCCGGTTGATCTCGACCTCTCGGTCGAATGGATGGACGGCTCCGGCCTGAATGAGCCACTGGTCCAGGTCCACGCACTCGACGAACACACCTTTATCCTTCGCCAGTCTCTGAAGACACACTACGAGGGACCATTCGTCTTCCTCCTGCTCGGCAACACGGGCGCACTCCTGATCGATTCTGGCGCGACCTCTGACGAGGAGACATGGCCACTGCGCCACCTTGTCGACGGAATCATCACGGACTGGCTCGTCGCGCATCCCACCCCGTCGTATTCGCTCACCGTCGCCCACTCGCACGGTCACGGGGACCACACCGCCGGAGATGTGCAGTTCTCCAACCGTGCCAAGACCAGCGTTGTGCCGGCGTCTCTCGAAGGCGTCAAAAGCTTCTTCGGATTCACGAATTGGCCAAACGAGACCGTTTCTTTCGACCTGGGCGGGCGGATCCTGCGCGTGATCGCCGGTCCCGGGCATGAAGAGGCCGCCGCGCTTTTTTACGATCCGTGGACCGGCGTCCTCTTCACAGGCGACACCGTCTACCCCGGTCGCCTCTACGTCGTGGAGATGTTCGCCTACATTGCCACGCTGGACAGGGCCATCACCGTCATGGCCGAGGTTCCCGTCTCCTACCTTTTGGGATGCCACATTGAGATGTCGTCTACGCCGGGCCACGATCATCCACTCGGTTCGCTCAGCCACCCAGGCGAGGCGCCGATGGCCATGCGTCCAGGCCAGCTTGTGACCCTGCGCGAACGAGCTGTCAAGATAGCCCACGTCCCAGGCGTGTACAAGTTCGACGACGTCATCATCTACAACGGTAAGGCCGTGGTCGACGACTACTTGAACCCGTCGTCAGGTACTGAAGGTGGTAGCGATTGACACAACATAGGAACTGTGCGACCCAATCGCCACGGGACGATGAGAGATGCAGTACTAGCGCGAAAGCGGCCATCGCGACGGAGAGCTCGATGTCGACAGCCCAGCAACGCCACCTGATGGAAGTTCATCGGGCAGGGACGCATTCCACCGCCGGACTCGCCGAGCTGTTCAACGTCGCCCGCTCCACTGTCTAACGAACCGTTCAACGATCTGTCGCAAACCGAAAAACACATTTGCCAGCTCCCGTTGTCGGACCAAGAAACCTTGCAACGGGACAGCCAAAGCTACAGATTTCGGTCCATACAACCCGATAGCCGATCCTGCCCACTACCGTTTCACATGGGAACGGTTAGCAGGACGTCCGAATCTCATCGTCGACCATTCCAGGCCCATATCGAAGGCGAAAAGTGTCCAAAGCTCGAGACTAGGGACTGCTGAAGGTTTAGTTGTCACTTCATTTAGGCCGCAAGCGCGGCTGTTTGGTCCATTATTTCAAACTCGATCGGCGTCAGGCGACCGAGTCGACGTTGGCGTCGTTTACGGTGGTAACTTCCCTCGATCCAGAGCACGATCGCGAGGCGAAGTTGCTGCTTTGTTGACCACCGGTGCCGGTTCAACACGTTCTTTTGCAACAAGGCAAAGAACGACTCCATCGCTGCGTTATCAGCACAAGCTCCGACCCGGCCCATCGAGCCTTTCATCCCGTTATCAGCCAACGTCTTCACGAACGCTCGCGAACGAAACTGCGACCCACGATCGGAGTGAACGACGGTGCCAGAATGCGGCCGGGCATTGATCGCGGCACTCAATGCGGTCACTGCCAGGCTTGCTCTCATCCGGTCATCGATGGAATACCCGACAATCTTGTTCGACCTGACATCCTTGATCGCGCAGAGATACAGCTTGCCTTCGTCAGCTTGGATTCCAGCAGTCGTCGCAACACCTGATGGAAGGTGGCGGCGATGGCGGGTAAGAATTACACGGACGAGCAGAAGGACGAGTTCTTTCGGCTTCTCGATCGGGGCGGCACGGTTCGTGCTGCCGCGCGAGCAGTCGAGGTGAATGAGAACGCCGGCTACAACTGGTTACGCAAGACGGGTCTGACGATGAAGCGGGCCGCTCCGCGCATCTATCCGCCGGAGTTGAAGACCGAGTTTCTGCGGCTGGTCTTTGAGCGTCAGATCATCTCGACTGTCGCCGTCGAGCTAGGTATTCACCGCCCGACCGCATATGCGTGGGCGCGAAAGGCCGGTATCTCCACGAGCGAAGCACGCAGGGTCAATCCACGACGGGACGAGTTCCTCCGACTCCGAGCCACCGGCTTCACCCGCGCTCAGGCCCGTGCGGCCGTTGGTGCGGATGCCCGGTCTGCGACGGACTGGGACAAGGGGATCACGATCATCAAGCGGGGCCGGATCTATCCCGATGGGCGCGTGGTCAGGTATTCCGAGAGGAACAATGGGGTCGTGCCTGAACGAAGATCCCGTGCCATCGGTGGAAGCGTCGACCTGAACATCGTCGAGAAGATCATCCACCCCCGATACCTCGGCGTCGTGGAGCGTGAGCATCTTCACGATCTCCACCGCGCTGGCTTGTCCATCCGCGCGATCGCGGTCGTGATGCAACGGGCGCCGTCGACGATCAGCCGCGAGCTGCAACGCAACACCGTCTCGGCGCGCGGCTACCTCCCACACACTGCGCACCGATTGTCCGTGACATGGCGAGCACGGCCACGGACACCGAAAGTCGCCGCCAACGACCGGCTCCGCACCTACATTCAGGGGAAGCTTTCTAGGAAGTGGTCGCCCCAGCAGATCAGCAATCGACTGGTCAAAGACTTCCCAGGCGCGAAGGAGATGCGGGTGAGCACGGAGACGATCTACCAGGCGATCTATGTCCACGCCCGTGGCGAGCTGCGACGGGAACTCGGAACGCAGCTGCGGCGAGGTCGCGTCGCCCGGAAACCTCGAAAGCAGCCAGACGCTCGGCGTCAGCGGTTCGTCGATCAAATGCGGCCAATCAGCGAACGACCGGCCGAGGTCGAGACCAGACAGATTCCCGGCCACTGGGAGGGCGACCTCATCATCGGCGCTCTGGGCGGCTCCGCGATCGCCACCCTGGTCGAGCGGACGACTCGCTTCGTGATGCTGGCCCACCTCGGTCGCGAACGAAACGCGGAAGCTCTCCGCGACTCGCTGATCACCACAGTCCGGCACTTGCCGGCATCGCTTCGGCAATCGCTGACCTGGGACCAGGGCGCCGAGATGGCAGAACACCGCGCGTTCAGCGTCGCGACGGATTTCGACGTCTACTTCGCCGACCCGGGATCCCCCTGGCAGCGCGGCAGCAACGAGAACACCAACGGGCTCCTCCGGCAGTACTTGCCCAAGGGCACCGACCTTGCCCCGCACGGCGTCGGGCGTCTTCTTGAAGTCGCCACAGAGCTAAATGACCGGCCTCGGAAATCCCTCGACTGGGACACGCCCGCTGAGCGTCTCACTGCTTTACTTGAAGCTTCATAACGAGAGCGTGTTGCGACGACTGCTGGAATCCAAGGTTCACTCACCTTGGTCATCCTCGCCTACTGGTGCTATTCGTCCTAGTCATCCTTTGGCGGCGCGCTTATCTGGCTGGCTGCGAGGAGCTGGTGTCGCACGCGTCGTCCCGCTCACAAGCGGAACCACTACTGCGACAGATCCACGCCACGATCGCCGGGATCAAAGCTGTGTCATTTGGGAAGGTTCGGTGGACCGCGGTCAATGGGAATAGGTCGTGGGGGCAGGTTCCCAGCCGGGGGTCACGATCATTACTTGCCATTGTGCGGAGGTGCTGGGGTCGGTGGCCTCCAGAGCGACGCCTGTGGCGGCGACGGTGACCGGGAGTCTCAGGGTGGCGCCGCAGGCAAAGTCCGATGAGGCGAGCACTCTGTGGGGTGGTGTGGTCGTCTTGACTGCGAGGTGAATGGTACCGGTGCCGTCGCACACGGCGAGAACGTCGTACTCGCCACGGGGAACATCGGCAAGATAGGCGGTACCGCGTGCGTTTCTGGCTCCGCTATCAATTCTGAGATCTCCACCAGCACCACCCTGCCCGTGGGGATCGCGGAGCACCGCGATCATCCGCTCGGACCAGTCAGTGTTGGGCGCCGGTCTGGCGGTGCAACCGGCCAGGGTCGCGAGGCTCACGCCGACGATCACCACGACGACGATGGCTTGAGGACACTTCACTATTGGATTGTTCCAGCGCACGGCACCACGCACAAGGGACAAGACGTGCCCTCACTGACTGCTAGTCATCAGCTGCCCGAAGGCGGAACCCTTCACGGTCGCGCTTGCATGACTGAACCGTGTCCGCAAAACCTGTCAGGCTGAGTATTCGTTCGTAAGGATGGCGTATCCGTCGAGGGTAATCCACTCGTCTTTGAAAAACTCGACATCAATCTGGCTCGACTCTCTTCGCATCCCCACACCGATGAGCAGCTTGGCCACAGCATCGTTACGGGTGTCGCAGTTCGCAATAACCCGGTGCGCATTGGCTGCCGTGAAGAGGTGATCGAGCACTCTCTTTACCGCTTCCGTTGCGATACCGAGGTGCTGGTTTGCTGGGGCGAGGGTGATGCCAATTTCGTACGTGTCGTCGTGATCGTCGAGCGTGTGAATTGCCACATCGCCGAACAGCTTCCCGGTTTCGACATCGTGGATAGCGAGCTGAAGCCACCTGCCAGATTCCGGAAGGTCGGTGGCTGGCTGGGAATTGATCAGCTCGGCCGCATCGTCATCGTTGTACGTGGGGTCCCATCCCTGCCACCGGGCAACATCCGCATCCTGTCGGTATGCAACAAATGTGGCCGTGTCTTGTTCTGTGAGCGGGGTGATCGAAAGTCGGGGTGTTGTCAGTGGGTAAGTCACTCAGTAAATGTAGCGGCCCTCAGAAAACGTGGAGGAAACCTCGTGCTGTCAGGTTGGCGCGTTATGTCGTTGGGGTCAGCTCACGAAACGGAATAAATAGCACGGAGAGACACCGAAGCACCCGTCTTTGTTGATCTTTTCCCACAAAATCAGAATAAGGCGAGCTCGCTGAGCCCGGAAGGCGAGCGCCGTACGGCGTTAGGCCAATGGTGCTTTGTAGCTGTACCAGCGTTCCGTGATGTTGTATCCGAGCGCTCGGTTAACACCAAGGCGGGCCTCATTCGCGGCCGCACCGCCCGTGCCGAACACGCGGGCGCCGTCGTTCGCACACGCGATGATGGACGCCGCCTTCACAGCGGTACCGATTCCGCTACTTCGCTGGCTGGCCAAGACCGAAGTGAATTCCGTCTCCGCGTGTTTCTCCCGCCGTGCGATTACGGTTGCTCCGACCAGCAGCTCACCGTCGCGGGTACCGGATACCCGAAAGCCCTTGTTCCAGAGGTCGCGAGTGGCCTCGGCATCCAACAGATCGTGGGAAGTCGCCGGCGTGAACGGGAAGTCGGCGGTGTTGGCTCGCTCCAGCTCATACAGGTCGGACGAAGCGGTCACCGGCAGTTCGAAGATCTTGATTCCAGCATGCTCAACTCGCGAGAGCGTCCCGCGGAAGATCGACAGATCTGGCGCATTCGCCAATTCAAGCCGCGCACCCCAAGACTCGCCGACGACCGTGTACCCACGCGACTCCACAGCCTCACGTCGCGGATCTTCTTCCCGCGGCACCACAAAATCGTTTCCCATGAATCTTGTCGAAACAGAGCCGCCCTTGGAACCGCCGCCGCTCCGCAGGCGGGACCCTGAGCGGAACTGGTTGCGGGCTTCGTCCGTGACGACTCGGTCGAGGTGGGGTTGCGGTCAGTGTCGCCCGCGCAACGCGCTGACGCGACCGGTGCCCGTCTAGCGGACGAGCAGCTTCTCCATATCGTCGAAGAACGCGGTGTATCCGGCTGTGAGGGCCGCCTTCGACGCGTCGTCGAAGCCCTGGGCGGTTTGCACCATTGTCATCATGGCGCCGCCGTCGACGGCGACGATGTCGACGGTAATGGGCTCGCGGGCCGGATCATCGGGCTCGTCCGTGAGGGTGAGGGCGAGCCGCGTCGGACGATTCACCTCTGTGAACTCGCCAACCCAGTGCTTCAGGCTGCCGTCGGGCAGGTGCATGGTAGCCTTCCACCCGCCGCCGACACGGACATCCATCTCGACATCGTCGACCGGGACCGCGGCCGTCCCGAACCAGACCGCGAAAGAGGCAGGCGTTGTCCAGGCGTCGAAGACCTGCTCGGGTGTTGCGGGGAAGGTGCGGGTGATGCTGACGGGGTTGCTGACGGGGTTGCTCATGAGGATTCTCCTTTGTCGGTCACGTTTGTTTCGGTGGTCGTGATCTCAGCGAGGACGTCACCGAGGGCATCGAAGCTGGCACCCCAGAACTTCGCGTAGTCGCCAATCCACGCGCAGGCATTCGCCAGCGGTCGAGCGTCGAGGGTCGCGGGGCGATACTGCGCATTCCGACCCCGACTGACCAGTTCCGCGGCCTCGAGCACCCGGAGGTGTTTCGACACCGCCGCGAAACTCATCGCGAACGGCTCTGCTAGCTGCCCAACTGTCGCCTCGCCCTGCGCCAGGCGCGCCAGGATGGCGCGCCGCGTCGGGTCGGCGAGGGCCGCAAAGGTGCGGCTGAGCTGGTCGGCGGGCATGTCGTCCAATCTTGTATTCAACTGTCTGGTATAGAATTGCTGAGTTGAATATATGGCATCGCGCGTTCCACAGTCAAGCCCAGGGCCACTTCTCTTCTCAGCCGGGTCGAAGGAACGCGAGGCCTGAAGAAGGCAGCGGAGCACATCGCGAGTCGCACCATAAAGAATCGTTGTCCCCTCGCAGATGATCACCTAATGCCGCAAGCGAGACGGTGAACGGGGCAGCTCATGAGCCAGTCGAGCTCTGCGCCAAGCGCGTCGGCGCGCTGTCATTTGGGAACTTCCAACCGGAACGGCTACTTGACAGCCGCGGTGTCAGGAGCGGATCCGTGTAGGAGAACCTCTGGCAGCCGATTCCGTCATCGGTTTCGGTCAGAGCGGGTAGAACATGACGTGCAGCCCGACGTCACCGTCCACTGGGTGGCGAAAGCCTCCTGGGACGGTTCCGACTATGGTGAAGCCGAGCGACTCGTAGAGCCTTACTGCGGAGGAGTTCGTCTGGGCGACGGCATTGAACTGCATGCCCTGGAAGCCTTGGGCTCGTGCCCAGCGGAGTGAGTCCGAGACGAGCGCCCGCCCTACCCCTCTGCCCTGGTGGACTGGATCCACCATATAGCTCGCGCTGGCAATATGGGCGCCCGGCCCAGCTCGATTGGCATACATATTGGCGGTGCCGACCACCTCGCCACCGTGCGCTTCAGCCACGACCACGCGACCCGGTGCCCTCACCATCCACAGCGCCTCAGCCTCCGCATTGCCCAATCCCAGGTCGTAGGTGAAGGTGTCTCCCGCCACCACGATTTGATGCAGAAATGGCCAGATGACACGCCAATCGACGGTGGTAGCGTCACGAATGATCATCTAGCAAGTCTGTTCCCTCACCAGTAAAACCGCGACCTACTCGTCCGATGAAGGAACCTCCAACAGGACGGTCGAGCGCTCCCCATGGAGGCGTCCTGGGCGCTACCTCGCGTTGGTATCGCTAGAACCCCTCGGCTGAAATTGAAGCGCAGAAGTAATGTGCGGCCATAAGGCCTCTGCGACCGAGCTCTTCCATGCGCCTTAAAAAAATGGAAAGGGTGGCAGCCGTGTCGGGAGAAGGCCATCGAACGGGAGCGGCCAACGGTAGCCTGTCGGCATGATCGATACCCAAGCGCCCGCCCACTGTCGCAACGATGCGCCGATGGCTGCGGCGCGATGAGTTCACCCCGCGACCGTCAACGGGCGGCATTGTGGGAGAAGGCCCGTTGACGGCTCCGCCTCAAAGTGCGGGGCACTCAGATGACGAGCTTCTTTTCAGCGGCATGGTCAGTAGGTGGCTGTTTCGGAAGGGTGCGCGTTGGGTGGAACGATTCGATGTAGACCTGACCGCAGATCGTGAGGAGCCAGAGTTCATCAACGGGGCTTTTGGTGAGCAGATGCTGGTTGATGTGTTCAAGTTTCGCGCTGCCGCGAAGCTGGGTCCGGCGATAATCTACGCGCGAGCCCTCCCGCACCCGGATACCGGCTTTGATGTGAGCGACTTCTTCGCCGGCAATCTCGAAGTGGAGAAGCAACTTAGTTCCGACCGGATCGACCTCTCCGGCGAAACCGCCATGGACGGAGGGGACTTCTGGGCATTCGTTAGCAGCATCGGCGAGCCGAAGACTCGTGAGGACTTCGATCGGCTGATCGAACGTACCGCCGCGGGTGGTGATGAACTCATATTTGCGTTTCAGAACGCGCTCGCCCTCAAGCTCTTTTCCCTCGATCATCCCGCCAACGCCATCAAGACAGCCTCCACTTTCGATCAAGATGAGCCGGGACTGTGCCTGCGTTGTGCGACTGTCCTTACCGGCAAGCAGGCGTTCGACGACCTGCTGGAGAACCCAGGGAGCGTGGCCTGGGAATCGAGTATGCGGCAGAGCGGATTCCTCCTGGGCCTGGCTCCTGCGGCACATGGCTATTTGCACCGAAGGATGTCACCGACTCTAAACGCGGCCCATTCGACCGAAACCGGATCGAATCTGACTCTCTGGGGAGACCTGGTTGCTTCCGCGCCACCAACGTCTGACAACGTCGTTGACACGCTTGCGACCCCTGAAGAGCTCAGTGCGTTCTACGCGAATTATTTCCTCGAATCCTGGGGAGGGGTCAAAGACCGGGTCTGGGATGGAGCCGCCGCAGGGGGTGCCCAGTGGATGATTGCCCGGGCCATCGTGATGCGAGGCAAGGACACCGCAGAGGTACTCGTCTGGCTTGCTTCTTGGCACTCCGAACCCGATTCGATCCGCACACAGCGAATACTCGACTTCCTCGCCGACACGGGAGAGTTAGTAGTGCAGGCAGCCCTGATGGAGACCGTCGACACCCACTCAATGCGACCCTTCGGCTCAATGCCAGACATGTTCCGTATTGCCCGGCGCTCACGGCTGACTCAAGAAGAATATGTGCGGAAATACGTGGGGTTCTCCAGCAACCGAGCTCCAGGGTGGGTGTGAATCGGAACGGGAAAACGACCGTGCAAGCCCAGGTCGGTGAGCGGTGCAGCGCTTTCGAATTGTGGACCGGGACTTCGCGCAAATGCACGACAGGTTGCGGCCAGTCCCCTCGACAGCCGAGCGTGGCAACACTGTGTCACCAGCGCACGAGCATCTACCCGATGCGCTTGGCCCGCGCCAACGTTCCTGGCTTCAGCAGCGATCGTGCACCAAGGACCTCGACGCCCAGCAGTCTGCCTTTCTTGTCGAAGTCGAGCACGATCCCGCCGACACCCTCTATCTCGTGCACGTCTTGACGCACGGCTTGCCCCTTCCGAATGCGGGGTGCAATCGGGAAATAGGCTGCGTCGGCCTCATGATCGTAGGTACCGAGCGTTCGTTTCGTCACGGTCGAACTCTATTGTCTGGGCTGCGGAAGATCCGCTTGGATTGGTGCACCGGCTCTGGCTCAGGTGAGCCAAGGTCAAACTGAACAAACTGCGCCCGTAAGAGGGACGGTCATCGATCCGGATTCAGAAGCGCGCAGAGAATCCGCCGTCTGCGTTGAGCAGCTGCCCCGAGATCCAACGACCCTCACCAGAGACTAGAAAAGCGACGACGCTTGCGATGTCGGCGGGCTGGCCGAGGCGCCCCGACGGGTGCCGGGGCGTGAGATCCTGTCGAGTGCTTTCATCCATCCACCCCGTATCGATCGGACCGGGATTGAGCACATTAGCGGAGATTCTCATTGGCCCAAGCTCCCGCGCAGCCGATATGACGATGCGATCTAACGCGCCTTTCGAGGCCCCGTAGGGGAGGTTCCCGGTGGTGGCATCGCTGGTGAGGGCGACAACTGCTCCGCCTGCATCGGGAATCTGGCGGGCAAACGCTGCGATGAGCAGGAGGCTCGCTCGCGCGTTGACCGCGATGTGGTGGTCAAAACTCTCGGCCGTCGTGTCGAGAATCCCCGACTCGACATCGTGAGCATGGCTAAGAACGAGTGCGCTGATCGGGCCTTCTTCTCGCGTTACTGCCTCGATCAAGGCCGCAGGACCGGCCGGGGTCGAAAGATCAAACAGGTAGTCAGCGTTTTCCAGACCGCTGGTCACCACGTGCCATCCGTCCGCACGAAGACGTGGCACGACCCCTGCGGCAATGCTGTTGTCTCGTGCTGAGCCGGTTACTAACGCGAGAGGCATGCAACGACACTATCGAGTTGCAACACAGACAGGCCACCAGTCCGCAAGCGGAACCCCATGTGATCGCAGTATCTCCGATCCCGCGTGGCAGTGTTGTCGAGCGATAGTGTTGCGCCATGAGGTCGTGGATGGGGCGCAAACGGCATGGGATCCCGGTCATTCTGCTGGGGATGGGTGTTTTCGTAGCCCTGCTCAGCGCTGTGAGTCCATGGCCGACCTCCCTACTTATCCGCGCCGTCTTTGAAGGACAGGCAGCCAAGACCGAGAAGGAAATGCACGCGTATGAGCCAGCGGCTGGCATCGACCAGAAGCTCGATGTCCCCTACGGAACGGACGGCAAGAACACAACGTTTGACGTGTTCTTTCCCGCTGACTCGGCGGGCCCGTTGCCGACTGTCGTGTGGATTCACGGCGGCGCGTGGATCTCGGGCGACAAGGCCGACGTCAGACCGTACGCGCGCATCCTGGCATCGCACGGATACACCGTTGTTGCCGTCAACTACCCGGTCGCCCCTGAAGCCGTCTACCCCGCTGCAGTGGCTCAACTCAATGGTGCGCTCGGATTTCTTACCGCTCACGCCGACCAGTACCGCATCGATGCCGACCGAATCGTGATCGCGGGCGATTCAGCCGGATCGCAGTACGCTGCGCAGCTCGCGACGATGATCACCAGCCCCACTTACGCCGCGCAGGTAGGACTCACACCAGCAATATCACCACATCAAGTGCGGGGGGTAGTGCTCAATTGCGGCATCTACGACGTCGGCGGCATACCGGATGCTCCTGGAATCGGTGGATGGGGTTTCCGAACCGCACTGTGGGCCTATTTGGGAACCAAGGATTGGTCCAATACCCCCGGCGGCAAGCTAATGGGAACCCTCGATGACGTGACCGCCGACTTCCCGACGACCTGGATATCCGGTGGAAATGCCGATCTGCTCACCGCAACCCAATCGGAGCCTCTAGCCGCCCGACTCACCAAACTCGGCGTCGATGTGACGAGCGTTTTTTACCCGAAAGACACCGAACCCGCGCTACCCCACGAGTACCAATTTCATCTGGACTTCGACGCTTCCAAGTCGGCCCTTTCCTCCACCATCGCCTTCCTCGACCGAGTCACCGCCCGACCGCCCACGGCCACTCAGTAAAAGCGGGATAGCAGCCTGAGACCTGAGAAGCCGACGATGACGGTAAGTGCGACCGCGCCTGTCTGTTACCAACTCATCTTGCCTAAGTCTCCCGAATACGCGTCGCCTGCAATGAAGCTGTGCCAGCCCCTACGGGAGCCGGTTGAATCGAGGCATTCTGCGGCCCGGGGTGTGCGGCCGCAAATTCCCATCGAACTCAGCCAGCAGGGCCGTCAGCATTGCAATCGCAGAGCGAAACTCAGCTTCCTGCCTTTGAGTTCCAGCCGCCCGCAAGAGGAACGTCATACGGTCCTCATCGGAGGGTGGGGATGCAGAGCAATCAATTTGCTTGGTTCTACTTGACCTTCTTCTCCTTGTTCTTCTTCGATCTGGGTTTGGACTTTGTCTGGCGCTCAGAACCCGTATCGAAGAATGCATCAAGGTACGCCTGTGGCTTCAGCGTGCTGCTTCGAACCAGCGAAAAGATCTCATCGGCTGAGCTAAGGGAATCGCTCTCGTTAAACATGGCGTACCCCTGTGCAAGCCCAAGATATTTGGGTCCTGTGGCGCGGCCGTCAACGTCCGGCTCACCCTCGTAATCACGAGCTTCCACCTCCGCGAGCTCGATTGCCTCCGCCATCGATGTCGCCCGCCACACGGTGATCCGCTCCTCGTACAGCTTCTTTTTGGACCGCGGAAGGAGGTAAACCGTTCGGACGGAATACCAAGCGGAGACTAAAGGGTCACCTTGTGTCATGAGACACAACCTGCCATGCAGCCGCACCATTCACAATTCGTGAGCAACAATCGCCTGCTCCATTGAAATGGTCAATGTCGTAGAGAAGCTGCAGTTTGTCATGCCCTCAAGCCGAACCTCATTCGGACCATCGAGGTTGCCTTGAGTGTGGTTCTCGCTTCTTCTACTCCGATTGCACTGGATCTGTGACTGCCGCGGGTCTGGAATTTCTGAGGAGGGGCACCGATGCGGCGACCACGAGGGTGAGGGCCATTCCGGCGCCGATGATGAATCCGAGTCTGGGCTCCACGGCGTCCACGGCGAACCCGACGATTGCGGCGGCGACTGCTGCACCCGCGTTGACAGCGGTGTTGATCCAGCTGGATGCCTCGGTGCGCACCTCTGCGGCGGTGAGGTCGTCGGCGAGCAGGTAGCCGGTGACAAGTGAGGGGGCTAGGAAGAATCCCACCGCGGCGAGTCCGAAGCCGAGAACTGCAAAAGATCCAATCGTCGTCAGAAGGGCGCACAGCATGGTCATGACCGTGCCCAAGATAATGAGTCGGTTCACAAGCGAACTCCTCCACGAGCGCAGGCCGTAGAGCAGGCCTCCGACTGCACTCCCGGCGGCAAAAGAAGCGAGAAGGATCCCGGCCAAGCCCACCGATCCGTGAGTATCGGCAACTGCTGGTGCGACTACCTCCACCGTCCCGAGTACGACTCCCACGCCGAGCAGCGCGATCAGGACTGGGACGAATCCTTTCTGTCGTAGCGGCCGTGACCTCTTCCGCGGGGAAGCGGCGACGGCGACGCGCCCTCGCGAGAGCGAGCTGCTCGTCATGCCGAGCGTTCCGACAACCGCCACCAGGGCTGTGGCGAGAAGTCCGATCGTCGGGGATGCCGCACCCACAATGGCCGCCGCGATCAATGGCCCTGTCGTGAACAGTAATTCCTCACAAACCGCGTCGACGCTGTACGCCTTCGTCCGCAATGCTCCTGGCATTGTGATCGAACCCCAAAGCACTCGCATCGACGCGCCGAGCGGTGGCGGAAACAACCCCACAACTGCCGCAAGTCCAATCAGCACTCCTGCCGGCGGCCCGGACTGGGCTGTCAGCGCAGCTATTCCGCTGAGACCGGCGGCGAAGGCGATGGCTAGCGAGTTGAGTGCGAAACGTTGCCCGCGTCGGTCGACGAACCGTGCACGGTACGGGGACGCGATCACATTCGCGAGCCCGAACGCCCCGATGGCCGCGCCCGCGATCGCGAACGAGTCCGTACTCCGCTGCACAGCAAACAGCAGCACCAGGGTCACCATGGCGAAAGAGAGCCGCCCGACAAGCGCGGGAACAAAAACCCTGAGCGCGCCGGCTGTGCGCAGTACTTCTAGGTAGCCACCACTCATGTGCGCGGGGCCGCGTCATCGGTCGAAACCTCGAACAGGGCAAGAGTCGCACTGATCCGGACGCCTCCTGGCTTAGCAGAGGGCGTCGCCTCATCGTGGATCAGTTTTCCGACCTCGCGGGACATTTCGCGGATGCGTTTCCACGCCTCGGAGGAGACCGTGACCTGGGCCTCAGTGAACACGAACTCGGATTCCGACACGTAGCGCGCGCTGCGAGCTATCAGTTCTGCCGCGAGAGAACCCATCAGAGCCTGGTGCTCGTCGGCATGTCCCGACCCAAGTACCTCGCCGCTAGCCGGGTCGTGCCGGTAACGTTTCGCGGTCCCGCCGCGGATGATCGTCTCTTCGACAAGCTGCACAAGCCCGACCTGAGCCAAACGGCGCAGGTGGTAACTGACGTTCGCTTGGCTCTCACCCAATACACGCGCCGCCTCCGCCGCGCTGAAAGCCTCCGCGGTCAGAAGCGAAAGCAAGCGCAAGCGCAGCGGGTGGGCCACGACCCGCAGTCCAGCGAGATCATAAGGAGTGGTGGCATCCGGCATACCCACACGATATGGCGAATAACACTCAACCACCAAATTGTTGTTTGGCGGTTGCTCGCCCGCGACACATGCCCGCCCATCTCACAGCACCCGAGTCCAAAATTGCGGGACAGCAATGGCAGCAGAATCCACTCCGCCCAACGGCCGAGCCTGCCGATCCCGCTTCACATGGCGAATGACGGGCGAGGCAGCGCTCGTGAGCGGATCCCGCATTTGCGTACGTCGCGATCATGCTTGGGCTGGGTCTGGCACCATTATCTGCATGGACCCAGCGATGGCACCGGAGGGCGCGACCGTTCTGGAAACGGAACGGCTGCTCCTGCGACGGTGGGCAGTTGCCGATGCCGTAGTACAGCGCCAGCTATGGGCCGAGCGCGATCCTCGTGTGCCAGCGCACCGACGGATCTCGGTCGACGCTAGCCCGTCCCTTGAAGATCTCGAAGACCGGATTCGGGACGAATACGTTCAACCTCGTCTAGGGCTGCTGGCTGCGGTGCGAAAAGACAGCCGGGAGGTCATCGGCTACTGCGGTCTGATCGCAAACGCACATGGGCAGGACGATGAGCCCGAGCTTGCGTATGAGTTTCTTCGGAGAGACTGGAGCCGCGGTCTCGCGACTGAGGCTGCGTCTGCGGTCCTCGAATGGGCGGAGTCGTTGGGCTACACCCGCTTGTGGGCGACTATCCGAGACTGGAACACGGCCTCACGACAGGTCGCGTCGAAGCTGGGGTTCGTTGTGACCTCGCGAATAGAGCCAAATGCCGAGCACGGTGATTCCCTCTTCTATCGCAAGGATCTTGAGCCTGGTCGCTGATCAGAACATCCGAGAGTGCCTGCATCAGCGAAGCCCCCGGAGGCCCGCTGGGGAACGGCAAGCGCGACAGATCTGGTGCCCAACCTTCGAACGGAGGAGCGCACCGATGCCCTATCACTTGAGAACCACTTCCGGCCGATATGACTGCGTGCTGATATCTCCCGCCGGCATGCCCACTGAACGCCGGCGGTCAACTCCCCTGGCTCCCGGAATGCTGTCGCGGTGACGCCGGTCGGTGACGCCGCCAACGAAACGACAGAATGAAACTCGAAGCGCTCTTAGCCTGAATCCACCGTTTCGGTTTGTTGAGGGTGTCTTTTCGATTTCTTTCGGATGCTGTCGTGGGTGGGCGTGACGATGGGCCCGGCCTTG